>NZ_SSMG01000092.1 GCF_009873615.1 Photobacterium lucens | reverse complement strand
TTGGTTACATATTTAATTCCCAATAAAGATAATATTTTTCTTAACTAAATGTAAATTATTAGACAAGGTTAACAACTAAATAGCTTTTTCGTTACGTTAACTACAAATAAATCAAATTTATTAACTGACTCAGTATCACAAATTAGTGTTAACAGAAGTCAGCTAGTCACATTTTTGGTACTATATAGCCCTTAGTCGGGGAGCCTTGTGCTGAGATCACACCTATGTGGAACCCGTATTTACTTGAACCAGTTAGTACTGGCGTAAGGAACTAAAATCAATTGCGGTTCAGTTGATGCTTAAAAGGTAAGTAATCATACCTGCTTTTTAGGCAAGCACTTCTTACGCTTTATTATAGAGATATGCTATGTCAGTCACTTTCAATAAAGCTACAACGCCCATCGTTTTAACCATTGCCGGATCAGATAGCGGTGGCGGAGCAGGTATCCAAGCGGATATCAAAGCTATATCTGCTACCGGTGGGTATGCGTGTTCTGTGATTACCGCTATCACAGCACAAAACACCCTTGGGGTTTCAGCTGTGCACCCTATCCCCTTGTCGATTATTGAAAAACAGTTAGATGCTGTATTTAATGATTTAAACATTGTTGCAGTGAAAATTGGTATGCTTGCTGATAGCGATATCATTGAGCTTGTCGCGGCGAAAATTCGCCAATATCAGCCAAAGTTTTTAGTGGTCGATCCTGTGATGATTGCCACTAGCGGCGATCCTTTATTAAAACAAACAGCCGTAAAAACCCTTAAAACCGAGTTGCTGCCACTTGCTGATATCATTACTCCAAACCTGCCAGAAGCTGCTGCATTAACACAATTAGATACTCCCAATACCCAAGAGGGCATGTTAGCCATGATAAATGCGCTACGTTTACTTGGTGCAAAAACAATTTTGCTTAAAGGTGGACACCTTGAACACACAAATGAAAGTAATGATGTACTTATCCTGCCGCAAGAGATAGAAATCTTCTCTGCACCACGAATTCAAAGCAGTAATACCCACGGCACAGGTTGTACCTTATCATCAGCTATCGCCTCTTATCTTGCTCAAGGTTATTCTCTTATGTCTGCGGTACAACTGGCAAAGCACTATATTACCGCTGCGATTCAACATGCAGATAAACTCAATATCGGACATGGGCATGGTCCTGTTGATCATTTCTTTGCGCTACATGCTGATACAGCAAATAATCACGGCTCTTAAACTGTTATAGCAATAAAATATCCCTCATATATCAATACGATAAATGAGGGATAGCCACATGAACGAACATCACAACAACAATGTAACTCCGTTACTCTTTGTCATTTTTCGTCAAATATTTTTCATTCTTCAGCACTGATCACACTTATCTTGTAATTTAGCAATTTTACGCCTTCAACTTTGTCATTTTTGTTTCTTTATCCATAACATAAATACAACAAAAACATGATATTCCGTGATCTAGCACTGAATGATTAAGACTGATGGCTAAGATAAAGCTCTTATTTTTAACCTAATTTTCAGGATATTTACCTCCAAGCGACTAAATTAACTCAAAAAGTTATCCATGCTCACCATCGCTTAGAGAAAAATATGAATTTAAAACCTTTAGCATTCAGCATTGCCTTACTATGTTCGGTTCCTACTATGGCTGCAAAACCTAATACAGATCTTCAGTTAATGCCTTACCCTCAGCAAGTGTCATTAACCAATAGTGCCCCTTTAGTGATTGATCGTCATTTCAATGCCCAATTAACAGGCTTCACTTCACCACGATTAACCTCATTGGTTGAACGCTTAAATCACCGCATTGAAAGACAAACAGGGCTATTTCTCACCACACCGATTCAAGCAAAAAACCAAACACCAACCCTCACGATTGATGTTAAAGCGCCTGCACCAACAAAAGTACAGCGCGCCAAAGAAGATGAAAGCTATCAGTTAGAAGTCACCAGTAAACAAGCAAAATTAACCGCTAATACGCCTTATGGGGCAATGCGTGGTATTGAAACCTTCTTACAGTTGATTCAAGCAGATACCAATGGATTCAATATTCCAACCGTCACCATTGAAGATTCACCTCGCTTTCCTTGGCGTGGCGCATTAATTGATACGGCTCGTCACTTTATTCCTGTTGATGTCATTAAACGTCAACTTGATGGACTTGCATCAGCCAAACTCAATACTTTCCACTGGCACTTAACCGATGATCAAGGCTGGCGTTTAGAATCTGTTGCCTACCCTAACCTACAAGAGAAAGGCTCAGACGGACACTTTTATACCCGAGAACAAATTAAAGATGTGGTGGCGTATGCCAATAGTCTTGGTATTCGAGTCATTCCTGAAGTGGATCTACCTGGTCATGCCAGCGCAATTGCCGCGGCTTACCCAAAATTAATGACCGAAGTAAAAGATTATCAAATAGAGCGTAAATGGGGCGTTCATAAACCATTACTGGATCCGACGAAACCTGAAGTCTATGAATTCATTAACACCTTAATTACGGAAGTTACCGAACTATTTCCTGACGAATATATTCATATTGGTGGTGATGAAGTAGATCCTGAGCAATGGAATAACAGTGCCCATGTTCAGCGTTTCATGAAAGAAAATAATTTAAAAGATGCACTCGCCCTTCACGCTTATTTTAACCAACGCGTCGAGCAGATTTTAAAACGCCATAAACGAAAAATGATCGGCTGGGATGAAACCTATCACCCAGATCTCCCTAAGAGTATTGTGATCCAATCTTGGCGTGGTCACGACTCTTTAGGTGAATCTGCTAACGATGGTTATCAAGGAATTCTTTCAACGGGTTATTACATTGATCAGGCACAACCTGCAGCCATGCACTATCGTAATGATCCGATGCCAAAGCCACTGCAAGTTGATGATGTCGTTGCCGAAGGTGAGCAATGGCAAACTTGGGAATTTACAGCCCCTCGTAAAAAAGGCAGCGCTGTAACAGGAACATTTACTTTAATTACCGCAAAGGATGGCACTCAACGTGGCTTTATCGATTACAAAGGTAAATCTCGCCGCGCCATTTTTGATATCCAAACTATTAAGGGTGTCACCCAATTCTGGATGGACTCTTGGATGGGTCAAACCATGCCAAAAGTAGTGTTAAAAGATGGCATTCTCACTGGTGATATGCAGGTCGGTAATGCCAACTATCCAATGACAGGTAAGTTAATTGCAGCTTCAAACATCGAAGGCAGTCAATACCCAACTGCACCTAAACCGGTTGAATTAGCTCAAAAACAACAAGATCGTATTCTTGGTGGTGAAATCACTCTATGGGCTGAAAACGTTAAATACGATACGCTCGAATTACGAATGTGGCCTCGCTCGTACGTGATTGCGGAGCGCCTATGGTCAGATGTGTCTATCACAGATGAAGACAGCATGTATCAACGTATGGAAACCATGGATGATTGGTCAACACTATCGGTAGGATTACAACATCAGTGGAACAGCATGGTAGGGCTAAAACGCCTTGCTAATGGACATGATATTGCACCACTGCAAGTGCTATCAGAAGCCATTGAACAAGCACAATACTATCATCGCCACCATGAGAAATGGGTGAACGAAAACTACGATCAGTTCGATCCGCTAAACCGTTTAGCTGACACCTTGCCACCTGAAAGTTTAGAAGTCAGAGCATTAACGCAAAAGGTAAACGCCTTTGTAAAAGATCCAAATAACGCAGCACTTAGCACTGATATTAAAGCAATGTTCCAACGCTGGGCTGAGAATACCCAAGCGGTGATGCCAATTATTGCTAGTAACCACCTACTGACACAAGTGGAACCTGTTGTTCAGCAAGTTGATTTGTTATCACGCACAGGCATTGAATTAGTCGATATGATTCAATCAGGTAAAAAGCTCGACCAAAAGCAGATAGCTACAATCAAACAAATGATTGCTAAAGCGAAACCGATCCAGGATGAGCTAATCGTGGCAGTTGTCTACCCGGTCGAAACACTACTCAATCATGCTTACTAACCGCAATAACCATTAATAAAAAAGGAGCCAATTGGCTCCTTTTATCTATCTGTATCAAGCAATTAACTATCGTGTTTATCCACTAAATCTTGCTCTACTTCTTCATTAAATCGCTTTGGCGGCGGTGTCCAACCACGCTCAGACTTAGTATGTTTGTCTGTACGCTCTTGTTTCATCGCTTCACCTAAAGTTGTCTCTAGCTGCATGAATAGCTCAACATAAGAGGTATTAAAGCGATCTTCATCGGTACTTTCTGCCCATGTTTGATAAAGTTTTTCTTTACTCTTGGCTTCTGTTTCCACAAAGGTGGCTTTTTGCTGCTCAGCCCTAAATGGATGTACGCCAAGATTTTTCAACGCTTCTGTACCTAATGCCAATGCAGAACGATAGGTTTCACTGATCACATAATCAGCCCCTGCACAGCGTAGTGAATAATGATGCCCACGATCGTAAGCACGTGCTAGCACACGCACATGAGGATATGTTTGCTTCACATAATGCACCAGCTCTGTCGCACGATCTTTATCATCAATGGCAACAATGAACAATTTTGCTTCTTCAATACCTGCGGTATGGAGCAAATCATGGCGCGTCGCATCACCAAAAAAACTCTTAATATTAATTTGACGCATGTTATCGATTTGCGTTACCGAATGGTCGAGTACCACAGTCTTTACACCATTCGATGCCAATAAGCGGTTAACAATCTGACCAAAACGACCAATACCGGCAATGATCACTTTACCTTGTTCATCAATTTCATCAGCTTCTCGTTCATTCTTCGCTTCGCTAAAGCGTGGCAAAATAACGCGATCAAACAAGATAAATAAGCCCGGAGTTAGGAACATCGATAACGCAACAACTAGCGATAACGTCTGGCTTATTGACTCAGGTAGTACATTGTTTTGTACGGTATAGCTTAATAATACAAAACCAAATTCACCGGCTTGTGCCAAACTTAGCGCAAATAACCAGCGATCACTTCCCTTCACCTTGAAGATAAATGATAGCAATAACAGCACCAAAAACTTCACTAGCATCACACCAACAGTAATGCCAATAACAGTACCGAATTGATCAAACAGCACGCTAAAGTCGATACCCGCACCGACAGTGATAAAGAATAATCCTAATAACAAACCTTTAAATGGCTCGATATTAGACTCTAATTCATGTCTAAATTCACTGTTTGCCAGCACAACACCCGCAAGGAAAGTACCTAATGCCGGTGATAAACCAATAAGGCTCATTAATGCTGCAATACCAATAACCAGCATCAATGCCGTCGCAGTAAAGATTTCACGTAGCCCAGATGACGCCACAAAACGGAACAATGGACGACTTAAGTAATGTCCACCAACCACAACACCAGCAATTGCTAAAATCACCACAATCGCATAAGCCCAGCCAGGAAGCCCCGCTACTAAACTAAGCTCTTCATGGTGCTCCGCCGCTTTTGCCACTACGGCTTGCGATTTTTCCACCAGCTCTGGTACAGCTAATAATGGGATCAACGCCAGCATTGGGATCACAGCAATATCTTGGAATAACAAAACAGAAAACGCACTCTTACCACCTTCTGTTTTGCTAAGCCCTTTCTCGCTGAAAGTTTGCAGCACAATCGCTGTAGAAGAGAGCGAAAAGATAAGGCCAATCGCAAGGGCATAAGACCATGCAATATTAAATAGATGCGCAATCCCCATAACCGCAAGAGCAGTCACAATCACCTGCAAACCGCCTAAGCCTAATAGGCGATGTCGCATGCCCCATAGCATTTTTGGTTCAAGCTCTAAGCCCACCACAAACAACATCATTACTACGCCAAATTCAGCAAAGTGTTGAATCGTTGTGGTTTCACTACCAACTAAACCAATCACAGGACCAATCACGACCCCTGCAATTAAATAACCCAATACCGAGCCTAAACCTAGCCGCTTAGCTAACGGTACGGCAATCACTGCTGCCACCAAATAGATGAAAGCCTGTAAAAAATATCCTGTCATAATGCGTGCTCTATTTAATGATCAGCTCTAAGCTGTGGTTCATCTTTGATAACTTGCTCGCCACATCATAGTTGAACTTATGATCTTGAATCGCAATTAACACTCGTTTCCAGTTATGAATATGTTGTTCAATACGTTTTTCTTCATTAGCAGTGCCTGCACCAAACAAAGCAAAAGGTGCGAGAAAATCCATGCCTGTTAATTCAGCCATCTGCTCCAACGGCTGCAATAACTCACGAATAGTAAAATGGTTAAAACCTTCTTTACGGTAACTGGATTCAGGACCACCAGCGGTTAAAGCACAAAAGAATTTTTTGCCAACCAGCGCATTCCCTTCACTGCCGTAAGCAAAGCCATATTCAAGCACAAGATCTTGCCACTCTTTTAACAACGATGGTGTGGAATACCAATACAAAGGGAACATAAACACAATCACATCGTGTTCACGTAGTCGTTGTTGTTCTCTATCAATATCAATGCGATAAGTGGGATATTCCGCATATAAATCAACGCAAGTCACATTAGAAATAGTTTTTGATGCGTTAAATAATGGCACGTTGATTTCTGAGCGGTTTTGCGACGGATGAGCAAATAAAATCAGTATTTTCGGTTGAGACTCAGGCATAATTTTCCTGTTTTAATCATTATTCATGCTACGACGGCAATGTGACACTTAATAGCAACTAAAGTTCCACATAAGACTAACAAACAACAACTTACATTCTTTTAAGGGATACTACTATACACAATATCAAAGCTTTTTACGGCTTCAAGAAAATAATGATTAACGATTACTTTCATGCCCTGATATGTATCCAGCACTTTCATCAATTCGGCTTGGCGGCACTCCAAAATAGCGTTTAAATTCACGGCTAAACTGTGCTGCACTTTCATAGCCAACCCGCTGCGCTGCTAAATTAGCCGCTAATCCTTCCTGCAACATATGGGTTTTTGCATGATTTAAACGGATCTTTTTGATGTACTGCAACGGAGGATCAGTAACCACTTGCTTAAACACTTTATGAAAAACAGAAACACTCATACCTGCCATCTCAGCCAGATCATTCACATTCAGCTTTTGAGCATAGTTGCCCTGTATAAAGCTAAGCACTGATGCAATTTTTGCCAATGAGCTATCTTGCTCACAATAATGCGCTAATAAATAGCCCTGATCACTTTGCAATAAATAATAAAAGAAACGTCGAAGCAAAGCCGTACCAAGTACTTTAGTATCAAGAGGATTATGCAAAATTGATAATAATTCCAACATACAAAGGTACATTGCTTCTGTCATCTGCGATGTCGCCACACCACAGCGCGTATCTTCAGTTTTCCAATACGGATGCTCAGATTGCATGATTGAGACTAACTCACTGATAACATTAATATCTAAATCAATATTAATCCCCATTAATGGTGTCTCTGGTGACGCAAAAGTCTCACAACTAATAGGATAAGGTGTAGTCACAATCAAGCAACGTTCTACATCATAGCCAAACTGATGTTGATTCAAATGACCGATCTTATTTCCTTGAAATATAATAACAATACCTTGCTCGTACATTTGAGGAGTCAGTCTATGGTAACGATCAATCCGAAATATTCGCACCCCTGATAGTAATGTATGAACGCGATTGGTTTGATCGGCTATACCATAGTATTCACACAAGGCTTCAGCTGTATCTGCAAGTTGCTGTTTTAACTTCTCGTTCATCAATCGATACTCGGTATTAATTCAATAAGCATAATGAGTAGATACTCATAACGGCTGTCTTTGACAAGATTTCACCATAGCATACAAATCACTCGCCCTCGCCAAATAAAATAGAAATAGGCAAGAATTAAAGAGGATTATGTATGTAATTACACCGTGATTCCCCTAAACTGACAACCGAAAAGAACAACAACATTTCTATCTGTCAGTTATAGATATCGGAGCCAATAATGGACAAATTTACTTACCAAAACCCTACTAGTATTCACTTTGGTCAAGGTCAAATTGCCGCAATCAGTACTGCTATTCCAAAAGATAAAAAAGTGTTAGTTATTTATGGTGGCGGCTCAATTAAACAAAACGGTGTTTACGAGCAAGTTGCTAACGCATTAGAAGGTTTCAATTGGGGCGAGTTTTCTGGCGTTGAGCCGAATCCCCAGTACGACACACTAATGAAAGCGGTCGAGCAAGTAAAAACTGAAGGTTATGATTACTTACTTGCTGTCGGTGGTGGTTCAGTGGTTGATGGTACTAAATTTGTTGCTGCAGCCGCTTGCTATCAAGGTGAAGATCCTTGGCATATTCTGTTGAAACAAGAGCCTGTAACACAAGCAGTGCTACTTGGCTGTGTGCTTACATTACCTGCAACAGGCTCTGAAAGTAACGGTGGTTCAGTTGTTTCTCGTGGTAAAGACAAGCTGTTCTTTGGCTCACCTCTGGTTAAACCGGCTTTTGCTGTGCTTGATCCACAAACCACATTAAGCTTATCACCACGCCAAGTGGCAAATGGTGTAGTTGATGCATTTGTTCACACCATGGAGCAATACCTAACCTACCCTGTTAATGCAAAAGTACAGGATCGCTTTGCTGAAGGTCTATTGCATACACTGGTTGAAGAAGGTCCTAAAGCGCTTGCAACACCAGACGACTTAGCAGTACGTGCTAACATCATGTGGTCAGCAACCCAAGCACTGAACGGCTTGATCGGTGTAGGTGTTCCACAAGATTGGACAACCCATATGATTGGTCATGAACTAACAGGTAACTATGGTATTGATCATGCGCGTACATTAAGCATTGTATTACCAGCAGTAATGAAAGTACGCCGTAAAGAGAAAGAAGCCAAGTTACTGCAATTTGGTGAGCGTATTTTCGGTTTAACATCAGGTACAACTGATGAGCGCATTGATGCTGCGATTGAACATACCATTGCATTCTTTAAACAAATGGGTGTACCAACTCGCCTTGCTGATGTTGAACTCAATGAGAAAGATGTTGATGTGATCTTAGCAAGTCTTGAGAAACATGGCATGGTAGCATTAGGTGAGCGTCAAGAAGTTACCCTTCCGATTAGTCGTGAAATCCTAATGACAGCGTTATAATTCATTAGTACAACAATAAAAAAGGGAGCACATTGCTCCCTTTTATTTTTCAGCCATCATTACACTGTAATAGTGAAACGTTGACGAGTCACATCGCCCCAATACGCATCGTGATAAATATCTTCAACATATTGATCATTCGTGTAAGCACCAATTGCACGACGCCAAAAAGCAATAGCATGCTCAGCACCTTCAATTTGCTTACTTTCCCACTCACCCGGCATCATTGAAAATAGGCTGTGAGCAAAACGTTGTCCTGCTTTATTCTTACGAAATACAGGTACAACGTAGAAATCACATACTTCATAGTGAGAATTGCCATGATCGGCAATTGCAGCAAGTCCTGCAGGTACACCATCAAAATATAAAAGAAAGCCCATCACATTGCCTTCAACTGGCGTATCTAATGCAAACATTCCATCATTATCAGGCACTTTTTTAGTAAGCGGAGAGAACTCAGCCTCATAAGCCTGAGTAAGATTTAAGTAAATTGATAGGTTTGAGGCATTAACTTGTACTAATTCCACTGCAGATACCTTCTTTTATATATTCGTTTTATCTATGTTCGTAATAATGGCTCAACTCAATGAACATCGTGCAAAAAAAGTGTTAAATCTTAAAAAACAATAAAAAAGGAGTGCCAATGCACTCCTTATTTTTTGTTGGCTGACGATTACTTTAACTTTTCAGGCAGCAACACGGTATTCACTTGGCTCTTCTTCGAACCTTTTGCCTTCATCACTTGTGTCTCTAAATTGTAGCTGATCTGTGCCGCTTTAATGGTGCTACCATCTTGGGTGATTTTTGCTTTATCTTTTAGCACCATCATATTATTTGATGGTGTGTAGATACCATACAAAGATTCACCATCAACGACTTTGCCATCTTCCATTACACGGTGGAAGTAAGCTGGTTTGCCATAAACTTCCACACTTTTCAGATCTTTAGTTTTACTATCAAGTTTAATAACAGCTTTATCTGCTTTGATCTGAACACCACCTTGAGTGATGTCTACTTTACCTGTCAATGTCGTTACATTATTAATTACATCAACATCTTGTGTGATTGCTGATAAATGAATAGGTAATTGATTTTGCGTTTGTTCAGCCCATACCGATGAGCTCAGTAGCAACATTAATCCAGCTGTAAATAGCTTTAATTTCATACTTAGTCTTCTACTTCATTATTGCTTTCATCTCTAACCATTATACCTTGAAAATCAATTAATAGCGGACAATGGTGAGAATAATTTTAAATAGTGTTTTTTATTACAGTAAAAACACGGGCTAACACAAAGTTTAGTCTTTCTTATATCACAATAGTCAAAATTAATGTTATCTGATGGTTAAATGCCACTTTTTAGATGATTAAACTAC
>NZ_SSMG01000091.1 GCF_009873615.1 Photobacterium lucens | reverse complement strand
TTGTTATTGTTATTATTAGCTAATTTCGCTCGTTAACGGAGCACCACTAACAGTTGACACTAAATTAGCTTCTGGTTTTGATATAAGCTTTGTTGCTAATGTCTTATCGCCACATACCACTTTTGCATTAACAGGATGATCGGACTCGGCAATATTGACATGAAACTTATTCATATACTTGACAGATAAACGATGACCGGGCAACCAAAATTGCTTCGTACTACCATCACCTAATTCAACATCTAAATGACAGCTAGCTCCAGTAATATATTTACTATCATCGGCATAAGTATAACCACTAGAACCATGTAATGCCGGATAGATATAGCTTGTTAATTTCTCTTGTGGATCGTAATAACCGACAAATGTTGTTACAGGCACCCCAAATTGTTCTGGTTTCTTTGTAATAGATGTCTCAACATGATCAATTTCATCCCAGCTAGAACCATTTGAGCGATACATTTTGTGCATACCACTAATGAGCATAATTGACTTTCCGTTTATGGTATAGAAAGAATTATAACCGGCCCAAGAAGTTAGACGAATCACACTACCACTAGGTACATTAGAAGCATCAGGAATTGGAATAGCATTCGTCCAATGTGAATTATCTGTTGTAATATCAACAATATCAGCATGTTCAAAAAGCTTCGTTACATACTCCAAACCATTTATCTGAGACAACAAACCAATATTTGCATTAGCAATATCCGCAATTGGGTGAACATAGCTAAATGGTTCCATTTTATGGGTTGTATTATTCCACTTTAAGTAACCCGTTGGTGATTCTTTAGAAAACACCATACGACCTTCCATTACTCGCTGTATTTTAGTGCTAGAGTATGGAGTATACATGGTATAACGGTTGTCAGGGTACATACTGCCCTCCCCGCCATACATAGCATCAAAGCCAAATTCAAAACCATGCCATGGTTTGACACAAATAAGCTCTTGATCAGGATGTTTCTTTGGATCACCAATGCACGAATGTTCATTCCTGTGCTCTTTATAGAAATTAGGGATAAATACATTCTTATCACTATCCCACCCCCACGTCGAATCTTGTTGATCGGCAGGGTGATGAATACTCATATCATAGCCTTCACTATGGCCAAGTTCCATACCATGACCCGCTTCATGACTCATTTCATTACCAACCGTGCCTTCTAGCGTAATAATACCACCGCCACCAGAAAGACCGTGAGATTGAACACCATTTTTGTAATTACCCATCGCCGTATGTGTCGTTAGCATTAAAGCAAGATCTGGATGAGAATCTTGTCCTGGACCATCAGTGGCGTTAATACCAAAGTTAGCACTATCAATACCAATAGAAATAAGTGATTTAGCAATATCTCCTCGCATATCTCCAGTATATACACCACCATCTGTTGCTGATGCATCAGTATATAGCGTACCGTCAGGCATCATGACTTCATTTAGGGTAATACCTTGATAACGACTTAAAACAAAGCGGCTCACTGGCAATGTTTGGTAAAATTCACGAGGTAAATTAGGGTCTTTCGCAAATTCCATTCTATCTGGACGCTTAGTCAACATACCAAGATCAATGGTATTCATATATAGAACAGTTGGCGCACCAACATTAATATTATCTAACGTACCAGTCTGATCACCATGAGTGAAATCTAAACGTAAACCATAATGCATCCATGATGCAGGAATTTTTGCCGTCCAGTAACCGTGTCCATAAGTCACTTTAGAGATAGCTAAATCTCCATCGGTAAACCACTGACCACCGACGTTATAAAACACAACCGTCTGACCAATATTAATCCCCATATAGGCATTACGTTCACCTTTGGAGATACTATTGGCATATCTCACATCAGTTGTATATGGGCTATCTGCCTTTAAAATCAGATATTTACCATCAAACTTTGGATTAAAATCAAGAAATAGTTTATGCAGACGCAACCACTGGGTTGAATGCAGAAACACACCGTCTTTACTTTCAATCAGCTGTTGATCTAAATATTCTGTATTGCCTTCTTCACCTTCAGTTGCAACTTTTGCAGTATCAATTGCCGTTAGCTTTGAAGGATCAAGATTAAAGTCGGCCTTGGTCAAATCCGCTTTAGGATTAACGCCAGAAATAGACGGTAATTTATATGGGCGGTCCAAAACTAATGTACCGAGCTTCGAACCATTGGCATCATAACCTTCCACTTTCACAGGCAAGGTTTCATCAAACTCTTTATCTTTAGCCTTAAACATCACTAAAGCGGTACGCTCACCAATTAGATGTTGAGTTGACTCCTCTGGTGTGTGAGTAACCTCTTTGCCATCTTTATAATGCACATGCACAAGGTTAGGTTTATGATTTTTCGACGGGATCACATGATTTTGAGCAAATAACACCGTACCTTGTAAACTTCCATCCAAATCACTTGGGAAATCATTAGTATTAAAGGCAATAGGTGGAATATAACCTACATCTTCAAAATTCACTTTAATCTGGCAATCAGCAGAAACATCATTAACAAGGTATTTGTTATCCTCTAAGGTGCCATTACAACCCGTAATGCTTTTTAGTTTATTCTTCGAATCAAACTTAATCGTAAATGCACCACTGCCCCCTTCAACCATTGTCATCTTTGCTGGCGTTATCTGACCGCTACCACTCACTAGCGTGGTAATCTCAATTTTATTATCTTTAACATGAAGATGAAGTGCTGCGCTAGTTGATGCCTTACCATCACTTACTGTAACCGTTACAGTGAAATCACCTTTAACATTCGCATCAGGCGTCGCGATGATCACACCCGTTTTGCTGTCTATCGTTAACCACTTCGGTGCATTTTCAAGACCATATGTGAGTACATCTTTATTCGCATCCGTTGCTTTTACAGTAATATCGGTTATATCACCCGCAGTTAACGTTTGTTCTGGCAATGATGTCCAAACAGGCGCTTTATTTTTGTTAGCAACAATAATGACCGTTACCCACTTCGATACAATATCCGTACCGTTGTATACACGCACATCCACGCGCATTTGACCAAGATCATTAGGTCCTGGTGTACCAAAAATCAGCCCCGTATCTGGATCAATATGCAACCAATCTGGACGGTCTGCTAAACCATAATGTAATGTTTTACCTTGTGGATCTTTCGCTGATACCTGATAGCTCAATGCATTACCTACTTCGCCAGTTATCGTGGCAGGAACAGTAACAATAGGAGCCGTATTGGCTTTAGTCACTTTCACTGTAACCCACTTCGATACAATGTCTGTACCGTTATATACACGCACATCTACGCGTATTTGACCAATATCGTTAGGCCCTGGTGTGCCAGAAATCACCCCCGTATCTGGATCAATATGCAACCAATCTGGACGGTCCGCTAAACCATAATGTAATGTTTTACCTTGTGGATCTTTCGCTGATACCTGATAGCTCAATGCGTTACCTACTTCGACAGTTAACGTAGTTGGAACGATAACGGTGGGAGCCATCTTGCTATTAATCACTATGACTGTAACCCACTTAGACGCAACTTCTGTCCCGTTATATACACGCACGTTCACGCGCATTTTACCAAGATCGCCATCGTTTGTAGGGGTACCCGAAATTACACCAGTATCAGGATCAATCTGCAACCAATCAGGACGATTTGATAAACCATAATGTAATGTTTTACCTTTTGGATCTTTAGCAACAACCTGTACACTTAAAGGCTCATTAATACGAGTGGTTAGCTCACTGGCTACTGTCACTAAAGGAGTAGAATCTGTCGCCGTATCACTCTTTTCTGATAAACGAGAAGACGTTGTTGATGGTGTGACATCAATAATAGATTTTTTATTATCAGTATGGGGATCAGACGACTCCGTATTTGACGATGATGTAGCAATATCCGTATCTGTACTTGTATCTGCGTAAGCAGAAAGACTTAAGAGAATGAGCGATGAAAGCAGAGTTTTTTTGAATAACATAAATATCTTTTTATTTTTATATTGAACGTATGAAAATACGCATAAGCTGAGCCACAAAAGATACGTTAAAAAAAAGAACCGTCAATATTTT
>NZ_SSMG01000090.1 GCF_009873615.1 Photobacterium lucens | reverse complement strand
ATTTTAACTCTCGACTATATTTGGACATAAAAGACCCCCAATAATTGGTGTCCAACTATTGGGGGTCACTTCAATCATGTCGGCTTTATTATTTAAATCAACCTGACTAAATGCAAGTTAAACGCAGATTCAAGATCGGCAGAAGTACACTAGATCGATAAGTAACAAAGTAGTGAAATATACGATAACCAACTTTGTTGTAATTGAATATCTTTCGCTTTTATTTGCTTTAACTCATTGTTTTTTCTTTTATCTATTAACATAGTAATCACGTCAAATAAGAGTACACCATTCACTTTAGCCACAAGATCTCACTAATTAATCAATATGCTGTGACGTTGTTGAATTTCTTGGTTATACAAAGAGAACTCTTCAGCATCCATTGGCATACCAAAGTAATAACCTTGCTGTAGGTAGACATCACGTTCTAGTAGATACAGAGATTGCTCTTTGGTTTCAACGCCTTCAGCTATCATCTCCATCCCCGCTTGTTTACCAAAGGCTATAATCGAGTCAAGTAATGACAATTTGATGTCAGTGGTACCGATATTTTCAACAAACATCTTATCGATTTTTAAGCTGCGTAAGTTAAGCTCTTGAATATAGCTAAAACCGCCATAGCCTGTTCCCGCATCATCTAGTTTTATATCAATCCCTTGTGATTTAAGATATTCAATGACTTCAGAGGCAATTGTTAGATTCTCAAACTGCTTTCGCTCTGTAATTTCAAATGCTACCTGTTTAACCGAGATCTTCGAGTTGGAAAATAACTGCAATGAGTTATTCATCAACTCTAAGTTTTCTAGTTGTTGTGGTACAAGGTTTATACTGATCACTCGATTAGTTAATTGCCAATTAATAATGCTGAGATCTTTTATGGTTTTCTCTATCAACAATTTAGTAATTGGAATTATCTGACCACTTTTTTCAACATAAGGAATAAACTCCATCGGTGATATTAGCCCTGCTCCTTTCTTCTTCCATCGAGCTAAAACCTCACAGCCATAAAGCTCATTGGTTTTTACATTGACGATCGGTTGATAATAAGGAATGAATTCACGTTTAGTGATCCCTCGCTGTACTAATGCATGTAAAGATAAACGACGACGTATTAATGAACGACGTAATAAAATTAAAAATGCAGCAGTTGAACACCCTAATAAAAATAAGGGCATTCGTAACTCTTGACATATTTTATCGATAAACTCAGGTTTTATATAACTAGAAAGACGTAAACCGTTAGGTAATACAACCTGATAAATTGGCTCTTTAGAATAAAGTTTTATATCGCCCTGCCATGCAAAGTTTTCATTTTGATCACTTGTAGTAACGGAAGTTAATACACAATCAGAGCAATATTTATTTCTTAATATTTCTTCAACTATTGGCTCTAAAGAAACAACTAACTCACCTTTTTCTCCTTTCCAATGCACTTCAAATATTCGCTGTAAGCTATCTTTTTTAGAAGAAAGCCATAACGACATATTATTACCATAACTGCTTATTTTCGTTGAGTCTAAGCCATGTAAGTTTTGTTGCTCTTGATAACTAGAACATGTGGTTTGACCTGACGGTGTCAATGATATTTTACGGATCAAGTAGTTACTATAAGCAACACGAGTCAATTGAGTACGTTCTTGGTCACTACACGTAAAGTCAAAATTGCGACTTAAGTTGTTTATAAAAACATGATAATCGCCAATGTTTTTAATATATGTTTGTACTAATTCTTCTGTATCTGACTCTATTTTACTTGAAATCTGTTTGGTCGCGAAATATGGCGCTAAGGTAGTAAAACCAAAGCCTATTAATATGACAAAGAACATTAATCCTATGCCTATCTGCCCTGAGAATCGCATCAAAAGAATATCTGTAATACTCTTTGTGATTTTTTCGCTTTTAATCATCCTGAAAACCATTATTAAAATTACGGTTACTTTTATATAAAGATAAATGTAACATTTTATTTCTA
>NZ_SSMG01000089.1 GCF_009873615.1 Photobacterium lucens | reverse complement strand
CAAAACCATAACAAAGAAACAAACTGCTTATTTAAAATAATTAAATGAAAGAAAACCAACAGTAAAAACATTGTTATTAATATGTTTACATTATGCTTTTTAGCGATATTATAAGCCACCTTTATTCTATTGAATAAAATATAACCATATAAAACAAAGGTATATAATATGTCAGAAGTAACCTTCCAAGGCTCAACAATTAAACTGTCAGGCTCATTCCCTCAAGTAGGTACACAAGCACCAGAGTTCACATTATGTGGCTCTGATCTAGGTGATATTTCATTATCATCACTAAAAGGCAAAAATGTTGTATTAAACATTTTCCCAAGTATCGACACACCAGTTTGTGCGCTTGGCGTAAAAGCTTTTAACCAAAAAGCAGCAAGCATCGACAATACAGTTGTCCTGTGTATCTCTGCTGATCTCCCTTTTGCAACAGGTCGTTTCTGCGCAGCTGAAGGTATTGAAAATGTACAAATGGCATCATTTTTCCGCAGCCCTGAATTTACACAAGCATACGGTGTGAAACTGGCTGAAGGTGCACTACGCGATTTAGCAACTCGTGCAGTTATTGTATTAAATGAAGAAGGCACAGTGATCCATGCAGAGCTAGTTGCAGAAATCACGGATGAACCAAACTACGACGCTGCTATTGCTGTACTGGAAAAATAAATGAAAAAGCTAACACTTCTTACAGCCTTATTACTATCAGGAAGCGCATTTGCACAATTTGCGACAACGGACGCAAATGCCAATTTCGGTCAAAAGCAAGTGGTGACGCTGGAAAAGACCACAACGTTTAACTTATCAGGTAAAGCGCTTAACGTTGGTGACTACATGCCATCAATGCAGCTGGTTACATCTGATCTTAAGCCATTTGATACCAGTACAGAAACAAACAGCGTTAAAATTTATAATGTATTAACGTCTGTTGATACTCCAGTTTGTATTCAACAAGCCATTGATCTATCAAAATTTGTTGCTGACAACAAAGCAGAGTTAAAAGGTATTGAGTTTTTAGCTATTAGTGCAGACACACCTTTTGCTCAGCAGCGTTTTCAAAAAAATCACAAACTAACAAACATCACATACCTTTCTGATTCATCAAAGCATCAATTTGGTATGAAAACAGGCTCTCAAATTGAAGAGTTGGGTTTATTAACTCGTAGTATTATCGTGACAGATAAGAATAATAAAGTGATTTACACTCAACGTGTTCCTGAACTAACTACCATCCCTGATTTACAAGCAGCCGTCAAAATCGCACAAGCTAACCTGTAGTGCTGAATCTATAACAGAAGTTTAAGTGGCTCGGTATGAGCCACTTATTAACAAGAATTAAAAGATAGAGACTATCAACACCATCTTGATGACACTCTGCCTACATTTAAAACCCAAACCTCAACGTGATAAACGTTGAGGT
>NZ_SSMG01000088.1 GCF_009873615.1 Photobacterium lucens | reverse complement strand
AATGCTAGTCACTGAAAAAAGAAGTACATTAAAAAAATTTACTTTTATTTTATGACTCTTCATTGGTGTTTTCTTATACTCTTTAGAATAATCAGAAATAATACTCCAATCGTCAATAATATAGAACAAACACCAACTAGTTAATGAGATAATAATTGTAGAGTAAGCATTAATAGTGCTGAACCACAGTGAAGATACACAAGAAAGATAAAATGCATATTGTAATGTTGACATAGAAAAAAGATCTTTTTGCAATAAAAAACTTGCTTGTTTAGTATCTAGTAAATCAATATTATTTTCTTCACTGTTTAGCTTATATATGTTTTTTTTAAAGTTATTTTCAAACACATTATTACTCTTAACTAACCCAATAAACTCTGAAATAAATTTAAATGTTAAAACACAGCTTGTAATACGAATAGCAAATACACCACTCATTAACTCTTCTTTCCAAAAATCTAAAGTAAGAAAA
>NZ_SSMG01000087.1 GCF_009873615.1 Photobacterium lucens | reverse complement strand
TGGTAGACACAAGGGATTTAAAATCCCTCGGCGTTCGCGCTGTGCCGGTTCAAGTCCGGCCCGGGGCACCATCTATTTAATAGAGAAAACAAAATGGCGCGTTGGCAGAGTGGCTATGCGGCGGATTGCAAATCCGTGGACCTCGGTTCGATTCCGGGACGCGCCTCCATTCTCTAAGAATTTAAGCCCGAGTGGTGAAATTGGTATACACGACGGATTCAAAATCCGTTTCCTTCGGGAGTGACGGTTCAAGTCCGTCCT
>NZ_SSMG01000086.1 GCF_009873615.1 Photobacterium lucens | reverse complement strand
CGTCAAATATCTATCATTAAATATGTCAATAAAACGGCAGTCATATTTTTAACACCTAGACTTGAAAATAAAAAGCCAGCTTATTAGCTGGCTTTACCTACTCAATAAATTGTTTATAGCTTAACCCAAGCTTCTGACCAAACATGACTTTCTGCTGGTGCATAAGATGCTTGTGAATACCATGCTGTATATGACCATGACACTGGTAAACATTACCGTCTTTCGCTGATACTTTATCACCCGCTTGGTATACTGTTCCTGCAACATAGGTAGGTACATCACCAATCTCTGGCTCTTCAGGATCGACAACGGGTGGAATTGGCTCAAGAGGTTTGATAACACTTACAGTAAATGCATGTTTATCTTCTGCTGCCCAAACTTTATTTGCCAAAAGATCCACAGTATTTAATTCATGCTTACCAGCATCTGTATTCCAAACACCAACTGCACATAATAGTCCGTCAGTAACCACTTTCTTCACTAGCAATATTGCTGTAATCTTTCGTTAGTGCTGCGTTTTCATTTTTTGGGTAAATGGGTAGCCACCATTTTCAGCAAATAAGATACGGCATGCTTGGTTTGGCGCCTGACCACCCCAGTAGTTCCCATCAGCATCACAAATTACAGTACGAGCAGGTGGAAATTCAGACCAACCGTGAGCATTAGCTGCGCTGATTGCAGAAAAGTTCGCAATCGCAAATGCGACAGACATTGTTATTTTGCTAATTATTGAAGACTCTTTTTATTCTCTTTATTTTAGTTACCGCTAATAACCACGCGTCAATGTGTATAACAGAAGAAGGTCGTTATTGCTTTATAAAAATGTACAATGCATTTATATCTATGGCTTGTTTTACAACATCCCCTTTCCGGTCGAAATTTATATGGGAATAATCCTAAAGAGGATAATTAATATTTCTTATTAGCATAAGAAAAATGATCCACAATGGATAAGTTAATGAAATAAAAGAGATAAAACCAATAGATACGGCGAATGACATATATCTTGTAACATTTGACAACATTAACAATTACTTGTAACCCATTAAATTTACACTAAAAAGTGCTATCACATACTGATATGGTATGTGCTAAGGTGGATTTAAATGCACTTAAATGTGACTGTTTTTTCTCGCATGTTCTTGTTAAAAATGTATATAAAGCGATCTTGTTCGCAAATAATCTATTTTCGTTTTATATGCCGTTACTAAAAGATATTTAAAAAATGAGATTTAGTTACAAAGATACTCTCTATTTTTCGTGCCTTATTTAAAAACTTAAGT
>NZ_SSMG01000085.1 GCF_009873615.1 Photobacterium lucens | reverse complement strand
TGGCAATTTATATAAATAACAGCAGTAATACGAATTACTCGTAACATCTTAATGACATCAACCTAAGCGGTTTTAGCTGCAATGAATTGACAACAGAGATAAAAAAAGCAGCCATTCATGCTGCTTCTTCATTTCAATCACAATTGTATTAATTACGGTAGTAATCAATTACTTGAATTTTTACTGGTTTGTTCGCGTCACTAATATCAACTTTAAACTGATCGTCATCAATCACTTTTGCGTTTTTACCACCTTCGCCAATCACATCAACACCTTCAATTTTGGTGAAAAGTTTTGTGTAGTCATAATGCATAGTGATGGTTGCAGTGGTTGGTTTAGATGCGGTTAATTCAAAGGTACAGATACCTGTTGGACAGAACACATCAATATCTTCTGCAGACGTTACGGCAATCGAGTCCACATTCTTAAGTGGTGTGCCTGTAATTTTTGCTTCGCCACAACCTGTCAGTAATAATGCTGTTGTCACTGCAACAAGACCAAGTTGGATTTTCTTCACGCTCATACCCTCATGTATTCTGCTTTGCGGTATTCTTTATACACTGTCACCAAGAAACTTCAACGTAGACCGTACTGAAATCAACAAGTTCAACTCATTAGCGGCAAATTTCCACCTTACACAAGCTTTTTCTGTTTCAGCTAAATTACCATTTCACAACATATGAAATACATTTATTGTCAAAAATCATTAAATCACCTTGTATTAACTAACAATAATGATCACCTATTCTTACCAATCTTAGATTTAGGTTCATTTATCATTAACTTTTATCGGTAGACTATAGATATAATCACTAACAAGAGTGAATAAGCACTCTGCTATTCGCATGTCGGGTATATACCCAAGTGACTTCAAGTTACAGGATTCAGAACGTTGTCACAGCGTCGAGTTCTCTTGGCTTGTATGCGTTGTCGATAATTTCTGATTTAGAACCACTAGATCTTCAAATCATCTCCTTGCCTACAAACCAAGATATTCTCGCTGAACCTAGTAACTTGAAGTGACTTGGGTATACAAGTCTTTATTCCCACCTTCATAGATATGCTCAAGGTACCTAGGAGAATTTAATGAGTATCATTATTTTGGTCTGTTTGATCATTATTAATGGTTTGTTTGCCATGTCTGAAATCGCTTTGGTCACTGCAAAGAAGAACCGTTTACAACGCTTAGCAGATGAAGGGAATATCTCTGCACAAAAAGCCATCGAGCTGGGCGAATCCCCAACCCAGTTTCTTTCAACGATGCAAATTGGGATCACCGTGATTGGTATTATGAACGGTGTCATTGGTGAGGCGGCATTAGCAGGCCCTATTTCTAGCTGGCTAATTGACTTTGGTGTGCCAGCAAAAACAGCCGCATTCAGTGCATCTGCACTTGCTGTTATTGTTCTAACCTATGTTTCGATTGTGATTGGTGAACTTGTCCCTAAACGTTTAGGTCAAGTGAACGCTGAAGGCATTGCGGTATTCTTCGCTCGCCCAATTGCAATTATTGCGTTTATCTCTCGCCCTTTCGTTTGGCTATTAGCTAACTCAACCGATTTACTATTACGCCTTATGGGTAGAGGCAAAGATGATAACTCTGCACTGACGGAAGATGATATTCGCGCTGTTATTGCTGAAGGTTCACAATCCGGTGTTATCCACCAGCATGAACATAACATGATGCGAAATGTGTTCAACTTTGATGATCGTAAAGTTTCATCACTAATGACACCACGTAATGAGATCACCTATTTAGATCTCAACCACGCACCTGAGAGTTACCAACAAAAGTTATTGTCGACGAATCATCACTGTTTACCTGTCGGTAATAACGGCTTTAGTGATGTAAAAGGCACATTAAACGCTAAGCAACTGTTACAGTTTATTCAAAACAATACGCAAGAAAATCCACAATCAATATTAGATTACGTGACACCACCAGTATATGTGCCTGAAAACTGGACGGGAACAAAGCTGCTGGAGCTCTTCCAAAGTTCAGGTCATAACTTTGCGTTTGTGGTTGACGAATACGGTGATATTCAAGGTATTGTTACTTCACAAGATGTGCTTGAAGCTTTAGCGGGTAAATTCACCCCAGAAGATCCTAAAGACGTATGGTCAGAGCAAAACCCTGACGGTAGTTGGAACCTTGATGGCATGATGCCTATCACGGTGTTTAAAGACTTATTGGAAGTAAACAAACTGCCCGATGAAGAAGATGGCGGTTATCACACCCTTAGCGGTATGTTGGTATGGCTATTAGATGACTTACCTAAGCTCGATGACACGATTCGCTGGCAAGGTTGGGAGTTCCATGTACTTAGCTTAGAGCACAATCGTATCGATCGTATCTTAGCTAAGCGTTACGAATAATCCTTATACCCAATTAAAAGAGTTAGCCTTCAAGCTAACTCTTTTTTCAACTGCTTTATTAGCTATAAGCAGGACTCGTTGTTTGTAACGTTGCTCTAAATGCTTTGATCATAAAAAACAGATAAAACACTTCAAAGGTAATACTAAATAATAATAAACCGTAAGTATCATGTTTTAAAAAATCGGGAAAAACAAAATACATAAGACCAAAAAATACCAACGCAAATGGAATTAAATAAAAAACTGCAACTCGCCAACCTACAACCCAATTTAACGAAAAGTATTTAATTAAAAAATTATTACCGTTATTTCCGCCATTCACGATAAATAAAATAATAAAGTTAATGAGAAAAATTACGTTATCAGCGAGTGATTCTAACCCATCACGCTGTGGTGAATAGTACGAATAACCCATCATAATCATAGCCGGAATCACAAAATACAACGCTGATTCCCGCTCAGTGACATTATTGTGCTTTAAATCAAGCAACAAGGCTTTTAAATTGAAAAAATACATATCTCCTCCCTTATCGTTAAAAGCGTATCTTGATAAGGCGAAGATGCTAATTGTAATAATCTAATAATTAGAAAGAGTTATCAAAGTCGTTTGATCTGATGATAATTGCCTCTCTAAAATGTGATCACACTTTTAATTACGGGTTAATAAAACGAAAGGTCAGATTTATTCGTGGCTCATTAACACGTTTAGTTTTTGGTAGTGCATGTTGCCAATACTGCTGAGTATCCCCTGCCATAATAAGCAATGATCCCGGCGTTAATTGAAAGGCTATTTTCTCTTTGGTTGCTTTATGTTTAAACACAAATTGTCGTGTCGCACCAAAGCTTAATGAGGCAATAACAGGCTGATGACCTAACTCTGGTTCGTTATCTTGATGCCACCCCATATAATCTTCACCGTCACGGTACAAGTTGCCAAGTACAGAGTTAAACGATGTTTGAGCTACTTGCTCACATTGGGCTTTTAATGCTGATAACGATGCAGTCCAAGGCTGTGGGTGCATGGTTAGCCCTGAATAGGTATAAGCAGCATCACCTAACCAGGTTTGTAATCTTGGTTGAAGTACCGATTTACCAAACACCTTAATGCGCTCTTGCCGCCAATCTAACTCGTTATTAAGCTGCTGATAATAATGCTCTGCTTGCTGCAAGCTCAGAAAGTGAGGATGCCAATAGATCAAACCATTATTGATGCTTATCCATTCGCCTTGTTCTGCAAATAAATCCATAAACGCCTCACCTTACCTATTATCAATAACCGAACATAGCCAGTTTAAGTCATTGTGATACATATACGAAAAAGCCATAGCAATCACTATGGCTTTTAAGACTATTTGTTCATGATTTCAATTAAAAACGCTTTCAATGGTCTTGGTTTGGCAACACCATAACCTTGCGCATAAGTAATATCATGCGATCTCACTAAGTTAATATGTTGATCAGTTTCAACAAATTCAGCTACGGTTTCTAAACCTATGTCTTTCGCTACATTACTTAATGATTCCACAATCAAACGATCGGTTTCACTAACAGGTAAATCACGAATAAATTCACCATCAATTTTTAAGATATCTAATGGTAATCGACGTAAATAAGAGAAACTCGCATAGCCTGTACCAAAGTCATCCAATGCAATCTTACAACCAGCACGACGTAACACTTGGATCGTGTCAATCGCCTGCTCTTCTGATTGTAAGGCCGATGATTCAGTGATCTCAAAACAGATCCGTTTCAACGGGATCTCATACTTATCAGCCAGCTTAAGAATATCTTGTGCTAACGTTGGCGATGATAACGATTTAGCCGTTAAGTTAATGGCACATTTCTCAATTTTATCCCAATCACTAATATGCTCATTCAACAATTTGAAAGTATGTTTCACCACCCAGCGATCTAACTCCGATTCCAGCTCAAACAAATTGATCATCGGGAAAAACTCCGCAGGTGTTACAACTTGCGCCATCCCCTCTGCAGGGTTGATACGTAGTAACACTTCAAAGCTATGGGCACTTTCTTTATCGCCCTTAAGTTTTAAATATGGCTGACAGTTAAGCTCAAACAGGTTGTTTTTAAATACATTTTGAATGTACTCCAGCATATCTACTTTGCGTACTAATTGAGACTCTTGCTCTACCCAATTGATGCTGCTGTTCGGCATTGCAGGTTGACCACATAACTGCGACACGATCGCTGAAATATCATCATCTTTAGTGATCTTTACACAATGCAATGTAGGCGAAACTAAGCTAACAGATGTATCACCCCAGTAGAACTGAAACTTTTTAAGTTGTGATACCAATACATTCAATTTGGTATCGATATTTTCATCAGAGATCGCAAAGCCCAGAATACCAATTGAAAATGGTGGCCTGTAGCAACGAAACACATTTTTGTTCTTAATCGTTAGGTAATTATTTAACTGAAAGATTAATTGTGCTTTACCTTGATAACCCAAATCCGTCAATTTAGACATGGTAGGAAGCAAATCTAGATAGACAATCACCGCTTTTTTATATTGGCTTAAATCTTCTTCCAACTGTTTTACATTAAATAAATCAGTATAAGGATCAATACGCTCTAACTTGATTTGTTGACGTAATAGTTCAAAGTTCTTAATCACAGCGCCAGCAATGGCGTAGCATAGTGTGAGCATTACAGCCAGCACAACTAATAAGCCATAAAACTGCTCATCCAGTGTTCGTAAAGTATTTACCCGATTAAGACTTTCAGTCAGCATCACCAAAGTGACAATCGTCGCCATCAACAGCGGTTGAACCAGACCAAAGCGACCAAAACCAAAGATAATTAAGATCAGTAAGACAAAACAAAGTGAATAAATCACTAATGCATTTTGGAACGAAATAGCGATAACGGTAATAATAATGAAAGTCGACAACCAGATTAAATGACTCGGTGAGTTATTCTTTGATTGTCGAATCTCTTCACTAAATTCAAGGTACTTCGACTTATAACCAAGCTTTGTGAATGCCAACAGGAACAGCACTAGCACCGTTGGTGTAAACGATAACTGAGTGAGCATGCCACCTAAGATTGAGTAAGCCATAAAATTCAGCGCTAATGGCTCTGAGCCAGCAAAAAAGCTTACCGTCATTGCTGTAACGTAAGTGGATAGCGGCAGTAATAAGCCAATAATCACAAAATAATTACCAATCACAGCACTGAAATTCTTATTCTCATATTGCTGATACAAGTAGATAAACAATTGAGAAAACAAGAATGGGAATACGGTCATAAATATGGCTGATGCAAAAGCGACATCAATTTCTTTTCCAATAAAGAAATAGTAATAAGTAAACACACTTAAACTAACAGCGTAAACAATACGCCAATTGAAAAAGATAAAAACAACCACCATCACAGCGTTTGCAATAGACATGATTGAAAATGATTCATGCTCTATTGAAAAGAACCGGGTTAAAAATAGACTTATTAATGTAGATATAAATACCAACAAATAAATAACAATTTGCTTTTGCCACTTATTTGTTATTACTGAACGATACATGTAGACACCACTGAAGAATTAAGTCAGGGATCATAACAAAATAACATTTATAGATTGGTTAATACGAAATAGAAACCAGATGAGAATAGAGCTAAAAATGTAACCAAATGTGAGTCATTATCCTTACTATTAACAAGTGATTTTAATTCGTCATATTACGACGATTAAATGAAACAACCCTATTACTTATGCTTATAACAAGCATAAT
The DNA here is from genome assembly GCF_009873615.1 of Photobacterium lucens. Taxonomy (GTDB): domain Bacteria; phylum Pseudomonadota; class Gammaproteobacteria; order Enterobacterales; family Vibrionaceae; genus Photobacterium; species Photobacterium lucens. The sequence continues at coordinate 4,169 of NZ_SSMG01000085.1, read as the reverse complement.
AATTTAAATTAGCAATCTTGGTCTTCTATACCCACAACAGGTGGTTTGCCATCATAGTAATTAACAAAATACACGCCACATTGATCGTTATAACTAAAACCACGAGGAAAAATCTTTGCTACTTTTGGTGTATCACTGCCACTAGGAAGTTTTGCAATGTCTCCACTTGGGATCGTACGCTGATTCCCTAAGCCACACCATTCTGCTTTACATTTAGTATTGCGACCTTTGGTATAAGCAACATCATTAAGGGTTAATAAATAACGGGTACTTCCCATCCAATACGCCGTTGGATATCCCATTACTACTTCGATTTGTACATCACCGGCATCAATTTTCGATTTATTAGGATCATTTTCAACACCTAATACTGTGGCACGGGTATGAACAAAGTCACTTGCAGTGATCAATGACGATTTAACGCCCTTCAGCAAAGCAATCCGAGCATCTCTTGTTAATCCTAAAAATTTAGGCGCAACAAAGGCACTGATCACGCCAACGATGACGATAATGATAACCAGTTCAATGAGAGTAAACCCTTTTGTTTTCATTATGTGCCTTTGCTTTATTCATTTGAAAAAGCTTACATCATATTTTCATTGTTATCTTTATCAACAATAACAGCAAAATCATGCTAGCTAGTTCAAACTATCAATTGAAATCATACAGTACACGACTGTATGACTTTATTATTATTTCTCATATTGCTGGAAAATAGCACGACCAATTTTCGCGATTGCTTTGTCTCGCTCAGGGATAGTCGCTTGAGTACCTGTTAAGTAAACACTGATCACTAATGGTTGCTTTTGCTCATTCCAAACCACCGCTGTGATCCCGCGAGAGCCATAACCACCAGCACCTGAACGGTCAGCGATTTCCCACCCTTGTGGCAATACGGAGCGGAATAAGCCATTCGAGACTTTGTTCGCTTTCATCCATTGTGTTAATTGCGCTTTAGAAGCAGGATTGAGTGCATCACCTAAAACAAGTTTCGTGATTGTCTCATTCATAGCATACGGTGTTGTGGTATCGCGTTTATCACCCGGCGCTGCTTCGTTTAATAGCGGCTCAATACGATCCAATCTCGTTACGTTGTCACCGTTATCAATCAGAAATTTCGTCACCCCTGCCGCACCACCAATCTGTGCCAATACAAAATTAGCAGCTGAGTTATCACTGGTTGTCATAGTGTCAAAACACGCTTCTTTCAGTGAAACCTCTGTGCCGATCTTATCTTTAAATATAGGCGCGTAATCCAAAATCGCTTCAGCCGCTACAGGATAAGTCTTATCCATCATGCCTTTGGTAATTTGATTATCATGAAGTAATTTCGCACAGGCTAAGGTTTTAAATGTGCTCATTAATGGAAAACGTTGATCACTGTTATAGCCATACAGCGCATCGCCTTTCCCATTTAAAACAGAAACACCAACTTTCGCGCCTAGTTGTTGCTCTGCTTGTTTAATCGCACTATCAATATTGGTATTGGCAACGCTTAGGGCAGAAAACGTTAAACTCACACTCCCCATCGCTAATGTGACTACATGCGATACGATGCTTTTTTTGCAGATGTTCATGATTGATAAACCTATTTCTTATTTACTGTTGCGCATTCTATCAGTAATAAAAACTGAGATATGATTGTTTTGTAACATAAGGTTTATATTTAATAACCGCAAAGCTAGATGTTTATGTTCTGATTTACTTTGTACATCATTAGTATTAATTTGAATCATTACCTGTACAGACAAGTACATACTTCTATCTTTACGACACATCATAGATAAAATGAATATCGAACCTACCACCTTGCTTGCCATCGTTGCGATTTTTGTTGGCTCTTACGTACAAACCGCTATTGGCTTTGGACTTGCGATTGTGTCTGCGCCAATTCTGATTGTGTATGCGCCTGAATATGTACCAGCGCCTATTTGTCTTATCGCCCTCTTTATTTCATTACTCAATGCGCTTAAACATCGAAGCAACATTGAAATTGGTGGGCTAAAAATGGCTATTTTTGGTCGTATCCCAGGCTCAATTGCAGGTGCATGTTTATTAGTTTATGTTTCAGCACATACGCTTTCATTGTGGATCGGCATACTGGTACTGCTTGCAGTATTTGTGAGTATTATGCCCTATCGCATTGAACCAACGCCTAGACGCATGGTGATTGCGGGATTTTTCTCAGGATTATTTGGTACCAGTTCTGCCATTGGTGGTCCGCCTATGGCGATATTGTTGCAACACCAAGAAGCCAACCAATTACGCGGGAACCTTTCCGCTTTCTTTGTGTTCAGCTCTATTATTTCGCTAACGGCTCAGATACCAGCAGGATTCTTATCACTAAAAGAGTTATGGCTTACGCTCCCTTTAATTCCAAGCGCATGGCTAGGTTACTGGTTAGCTTTTAAAACAACACAGTCATTGCCGAAAGAGAAAATTCGTTACGGTGCACTGATCTTATGTTTACTGTGTGGCGGAATTGCTATTTTCGAAAGCCTTCGTTGAAGATAGATCACACTATCTTTCAAAAGCTGCGATGATATTGCCAACAATATCAATATAAACAAACTCATTGATTGACCACCCTATTACAAATTGATAAAAAAGATTTAACAAGGCAAGTATTTATAAATAGTGAGGATGATATGGATATTGTTGTTGCCTTAACAAATGGAAAGTTTGGTATTGTTGAAGATTACAACTCAGCAGATGATCTTGAAGGCAGTTGCATTGAGTGCTGGGTTGAAAATGAAGCTGGGTTTACGTACGAAAAAGCCGTTGTAGCCTACTGCGTATAAGCAGAAAATACCGACTACTTAAGCGTCTAGACACCTAGGCGCTTTTTTGTGCCCTTTTTACATCATTAAACGAATAATCATTAGCGCATACGAATGTAGGTTGGGATCTCTAACATTTCTTCAAGGCTATCAAAACATAGTGATGATTGGCTTTGCACTATTTCTTCTAAATCATCAAAACTCACACCAAAAAAGCGAGAGCCTTTCATTAAGCCATTAATGAATTCTCTTTTCTCGCGCTTCTTTTGATATTCAATACTTGGGATCACACAATATTGTTGATATTCGTGCTTTAAATAATTAAGAAAATCCGTTTTATCCATATTCACTATCCTAGCTTACATTTAAGAAAACAACACATAGCAAAAAAGTGACTCATCAGTAACAAAAGAATAGCACATTCGTAATCACAGAAATTATAAATCCGTTACGTTTTACAAATTTTATGTATAAATTCTATACAGTAAGACTCACCTGTATAAACACCTGTATAAACACCTGTATAAACACCTGTATAAACACCTGTATAAACACCTGTATAGCAGGTGTGATAACGCTCAATTTTTTAGCACGCAACACTGTCTAATTACATTTTAAAAACTTCCCTCTTATCTTTAAGGCAGTTTTAAAAGCAAATAAAATCATTAAATATCAAGATCATATAAAGACATCAACTATCGTTCAGCCTGAAAGTTAAGACAAATAAGAACAGAAAAAAATACAAAAAGTACTTGCAACAGTAATCGAATAAAACTACTGTATACACATACAGTATGTATATATAACCACTGGTCGAGGAAAGCACTAATGAACTACCACCCATCTATTACTGCTTCGCAAGTTTACAAGTCTACATTTACAGCACATTCAACTTCTTTATCTGAAGCTGTAGGTCAAACGATTGAAGTCAGTTACAGTGCTGAACAGCAAACCCAGTTGGCTTATTTTTTACGTCTACTAAAGAAAGCAAATAGCGAAAACCGTTGGATTATGTTTGTTGGTTACGATGCATTAATTGATAAGTCACTCCTAAAGAATGCCGGTATTGATATTAATAAGGTGTTATTACTTAAGGCGTCAGAGCATCAAAGTAAACATAACCTATTAGTAAAAGCGCTTGAGATGGGAAATTGTAGTGCTGTTATAGTTGCAGGTGACATTGAACAGTTTGACACCCCTTTAGTTAACTCTGCAGCAAAAAATGGAAAAGCAATGGCGTTTGTTCTAAATAAGAACCTAACGACTCACCTAACAGTCCATTAATAATTCAACATATTGGTAAGTAAACAGTTAAATAGGTAATTTTTTAACCATAACAAGTTAAAAAAGTGAATGTAACCGCTGATTTTATACACAAAAAATATACAA
>NZ_SSMG01000084.1 GCF_009873615.1 Photobacterium lucens | reverse complement strand
CAGCCTTGTATAGTTAAATAATATTAAACTTATATCAAGAGCCTTAAACTTACATTCTCCTTTCACTGCTTAGTAGATTGCAAGAACAAGTGCGTAAATTACCGCCAGCGACAGCTTTCATAAAAGAAAAAAGCGACAGGCTTTCACCTATCGCTTTCATTTAATTATTTATGGTAAACATTAAGCAGTTGCTAATGCTCGCTCCGCTTTAGCTTTACGTACTTTCTTAAGTGTTACCGCAACAAGAGCAGTAACTACCATACCTGATGCCATACATAGTAGCGCGAGCGCAGGTTTGTTCATCGCACCCAGTAATGCTACCACTGGACCACCATGTGCCACGCTGTTAGTGATACCGAAAGAGAAAGCCATCACTGCGGCAACCATACTGCCTAGTACGTTTGCAGGGATCACAGACAGTGGATCTTGCGCAGCAAATGGAATTGCACCTTCAGAGATGCCCACTAAGCCCATTGCACCAGCAGCCTTACCTGCTTCAACTTCTGATTGCTCGAAGATATTTAACTTACGACCAAGTACCGTTGCTAAGCCCATACCTAAAGGAGCAACAGGGATCGCACATGCCATTGCACCCATAAACTGTGTTTGACCATTGGCAATCATACCGACAGAGAACAAGAATGCGACTTTGTTAAATGGACCGCCCATATCAAAGCCAGCCATACCACCTAGTACAATACCCAGTAGAACTACGTTACCTGTGCTCATTTCAGTAAGCATGCTGTTCATGCTATCCATTAATCCAGCGATTGGCGCACCAATAACGAAGATAAACAAGCCAGCGATGAATAAGGTACCCGTAATTGGCGCAATAAGAATCGGCACTAAAGGCTGTACCATCTTATGATAGTTACGAGTTGCAACCCAACGAACGAAGTAACCCACCAGCAAACCTGCAACAATGGCACCAATAAAGCCAGTACCCGCACTTGCATCATAGAATGAACCGTTATTGGCAATCCAACCACCAATGAAACCCGGTGCTAACGCAGGGCGATCACCAATAGCAAAAGCAATATAACCGGCCAAAATTGGGATCATTAATGTAAATGCAACAACACCAACATCGAGCACTTTTTGCCATAAACTACCCGCTGGAATTTGCATACCAGAATCAGTTGGTTGACCACCAATTGCCAGTGACAATGCAATTAACAAACCACCAGTTACCACAAACGGGATCATGTGGGATACACCGTTCATCAGGTAGCGATATAGATTCGAGCGAGTTTGCGCAACTTTGCTCTCGCTTGAATCAGAAGTATCATCACCATCGGCTTCATACGTTTTGGCAACTAACGCTTGCTGAATTAAGCCTTTTGCATCTTTAATTGGCGCTTTAACACCTGTTTTGATCAGCTTTTTACCGGCAAAGCGAGCCATATCAACTTGCTTATCACAACTGACGACAATAGCTTCTGCTCGTGCGATTTCTTCAGCGGTTGGGGAATTCTTAACACCAATCGAACCATTGGTTTCTACTTTTACCTCATAGCCAAGCTCAGCACCGGCTTTTTCTAATGCCTCTGCTGCAAGGTAAGTGTGAGCAACACCTGCAGGACAGCCTGTGACACCAATGATCAAACCTTTAGTTTGCGCTTGCGTGACAACTTGCTCTTTTTCTTCAAGCAATAACGCTAGGGCTTCTTTTTCTGTTTTAGCGGCTAAGAACTGCTCAACAAAACCATCTTCAATCAGCTTTGAAGAGAGCTCTGCTAATACTTCAATGTGGTGATTATCGCCGTTATCTGGTGATGCGATCATGAAAAACAACTGTGATGGTTTACCATCTTCCGCACCGTATTCAATACCAGTACGACTGACACCAATCGCAACCGCAGGTTGTGCAACAGCTGCACTTTTTGCGTGTGGTATCGCAATGCCTTCTTCAAAGCCAGTATTACCTAATTCTTCACGGGCTTTTACATCAGCAATAAATTGCGTTTTATCAGCAACACGACCTTGTGCTACCAATAATTCAGCCATTTCGTTAAACACGTCGTCTTTGGTTTTCGCCTTAAGCTCAAGGCAAATTAAATTTTCATTGATCAAGGAAGTAATCATTGTCTATCCCCAACATTTATTTTTATGTGCCCATCAAGCATTCATTTGATGGATTTCAGTATGGGAATATTGTCGAACTTTTAGATGGTTCAAAATAGAGCACAGAAGAGGCTTTAACTGGATAAATGTAACCTAATAATTGAGATGTGACCTAAGGCACATTTAATTTTACATGATAAACAGACACCATAAATA
>NZ_SSMG01000009.1 GCF_009873615.1 Photobacterium lucens | reverse complement strand
GAGTAGCAGTAAAAACAATAGAAAATTATGTTTTACGTTTACGTGAAAAGTTTAATGCAAATTCTAAAGGTGAACTTTTGGATTTAGCATTAGAGTTTGGGTATGGCTCGAATATTCCTGAAAGCATGTTAAAAACACAACTTTCTATTGTCTTAAAAGATTAAGCAGCAAATAAAAAGAGCAGACTTTAAATCTGCTCTTTTTATTTTTATGGCGCTAAACGATCAATTTCCCATTGCTCAGTTTTATCATGATATAGAAAACGATCATGTAATCGATGCTCACCACCTTGCCAAAATTCAATCGAATTAACTTTCACTCTAAACCCCCCCCAAAATGTCGGTAGTGGCACTTCTCCTGCTAAAAACTTCTGTTTTAATTCAAAGAATTTACCTTCAAGAGCTTGGCGTGCAGTTAAACGCTGGCTTTGTTTACTCGCCCAAGCTGCGATTTGGCTCTCTTTCGGACGAGAAGAGAAATACGTTAGCACTTCACGTTTTGATAATGGCTCGACAACACCTGTAATATGAACCTGACGCTCAATCATATGCCATGGAAAATGTAAGCTAATTTTATTATTTTCTTTGAGTTGTTGCGCTTTTCGACTACCTAAATTGGTATAGAAAACAAAACCGTTTTCATCAAAGTGCTTCAATAAAACAATACGTTGAAATGGCTGACCATGCTCATCAACTGTCGCAACTGTCATCGCTGTTGGATCAGGCAATTGAGCATCTACCGCTTGCTTTAACCATGCTTCAAATAGCACAAAAGGATCGGCAGGTAAATCATCACGACGTAAGCCCCCTTTTACATACTCTCTACGGATATCAGCTAATTCCATTTTAATCTCCAGAAGTATAAGTTTTTTATTGCTTAATATCTTAGTCATGCCCTTTTGGAAGCAAACACTATTTTCTTATGAATATAGGGCTTATTTGCAAAAAGAAATAGACTCATCTATCGAATTTCAACAATAAATGACAAAGAGTACAGTGGCATTTAAAGAGATTTGATAAATTAGACTTAACAATAATTATGATTTAGTCAGCATAAGAATCTATTTCTTCTTGCATTTATGTTGGGCTAGTACTCTACCTTGGTGCTCAGACTATGACACTCTTTAAACGACAAATAATAAGTATTACCACACTAATGTGCTCTGTACTTGCAATCTCAGCAGGTTCGCAATTATATACGGGTTATAATGCAGTCAGCGATCAGCATATTTCCAGAACAAGTGAAGATATAAATCGAGCTTTAGATACATTGCCCCAAAAATTATCAATACTTGATAATCAAATAATTACTCGCCGTCAAGAAAGTGAACTGGTTGAAGTTTTAAATTATCTTTTTCCAGTACAGCATTACAATCATAGCGCATTATTATTTGCAGATTCGACACCACTGATGCGCATAGATCATGATCGTAGTATCAATAATGTTCCGCAATGGTTTCAATCATTTTTTACTATCCCAGAACATATTGAAAAACGTACCGTTAATAACAATAACTATGATGTGGGTATTGTTGAAGTCAGTGCTTCACCTCGTTGGGCTTATACAAAATACTGGCAACTCTTTAGTGACACGCTTATTTATCATTTTATTTTAATGCTCGCTGGTGGCGGTTTTATCTATTTGATAAGTAAAAAACATTTTGCTTCATTGCAACGCTTAACCACACGTGCTCGAAACATTGATAATCTGAATCAAGCCCCATTGTCATTACCTGAAGAGTCAGATATTAAAGCCATTGTGCGCGCGTTTAACAAGCTGACTTATCAGTTAGATATGAATTTTAAAAACCAAGCAAATGAAGCGGTTAAACTTCGCGAACAAGCTTATTTAGATCCAATATCTGGATTAGGTAATCGAAGTTTTTTTATTCATCAAATCAGCTCTTGGCTTGATGAATCACATAAAGGAGGTTTAGCACTCATTCAAACAACGCTGATCAGTGATTATTATGAACATAAAGGTTATCAAGCCGGTGACAAATTAATTAAACAAATTGCATCACGCTTAAATGATGTAATCACCTACAATGACGCCACAATCTCTCGCCTATCACGTGATGAATTTGCCATTTTGATCCCTAACCTTTCTTCTGAAAAGCTAGCGTTATTGGGCAAGATGGTTTTAAAAATCTTTACTGATGTTGAACGTAATTCAGACATTGATAGCGCAACAACAACCGATATTGGTTTGGTTTATAACGAAGCACGTTTAACCCCTAGTCAGTTACTTACACAACTTGATAATGCACTCACTCAGGCAAAACTTACACCTCATGAATCCATTGCATTAATAAAAGATCCAACCAGCCACGATACTCTAGGTAAACAACAGTGGAAACAACTGCTAGAACAAGCCATTAATGAAGATTTATTCCAATATAAATTTCAGCCTGCAACTCTAGAAAATCGTAGTATTTATCATTATGAAGTCTTTACTGGTATTCAGAAAAATAAAGACTTCTATTCTGCTGGACAATTTCTTGGTGCCATTGAAGATCTTAAAATTGGTAGTTGGTTTGACCGACATGTTATTGTTACCATAATCAACCGCTTAAACGCAGACAGAACCATTGGCCCATTTGCGATTAACGTAACAAATAGCAGTATTACAGATCCCAGTTTTATTCGTTGGTTAGACAAACTATTAGCGAACAATACTCAGGTTGCCTCTCGTTTGTTTTTTGAATTACAGGAAATCAGTTGTATTCGAAATACTGATGCAACCAGCATTTTATGCAGTATGATAAAACGTCACCGTTTTGGTGTGGGTATCGATAATTATGGTCGTCATTTCCAATCTCTTAATTATTTAAAAGAAATCAATCCTGACTACGTTAAAATTGATTACGCTTATACCTATCAGTTAAATGACCAAACTAAATCAGCCGTTCTTTCCTCTATCTGCCGAACTGCACATAGCTTGGACATAAAAGCGATTGCAACTCGCGTAGAAACAGAAACACAGTTAGAACGCCTATCAGATTTATTTGTCAGCGGATATCAAGGATTTATTACAGAAAAATACACTCAACTTGAAAAGGTATAGTATTTACACTGTAAATCAAAAAATAAAACCAGCACGATTGCTGGTTTTTTTATACGTAAAAACTTACTAATATTAAAACATTCATCATCGACCTGCTCCACCATTCGACTTTACTAAACTGCGTATAACAAGTGAATGAGGACATTTCGAAAAAGCTATACGCAGCACCGTACAAACCTAACTACTAAGTGTTTTACCATCCCATTCATAATTATTAATTATTGAAATAGCGTCAACAACAATCACTTCTCCAGCTAATCAATGACTATAACCCCAAGCATATGAATCCTTTCCCTCAAACGCTAAACGTAATATCAATTTACACTGTAAACTTACCAGCTCAAATTTAATCGATTCTGTAAAGACTTTTACTCATCTTAATTTACAGTGTAAATACAGTTAAGCATTTTCCCCCACAAACAAACCAATATACAAACAGTTGCATACTAATAATAAGAGCAAATTTATTAAGCGCTTAAAACAATATATACAAACGCCTTCCTCGAGTATTGAGTATTGAGTATTGAGTATTGAGTATTGAGTATTGAGTATTGAGTATTGAGTATTGAGTATTGAGCAGTGAGCAGTGAGCAGTGAGCAGTGAGCAGTGAGCAGTGAGCAGTGAGCAGTGAGCAGAAATGCTAATGGCAAGATTTACAGTGTAAAGTCATTCATGAATTTACACTGTAAATAAAAAAGTAAACCAATTTACACTGTAAACAGTCTTCTTCTAAGATGATAGTTAAACATTACTATCGCTATCCAATACAAGATAGTTACCTACAAATGTCCGTAATGCCGCTTCAGCCTGCTTTTTACCAGTAAAATTAAACCGGTTCACCACATCAGACCAAGATTGTTTTTGTAATACTTTTGCGACAGCCAGCAATAATTCGTCAGAATAACTTTCCTTATTATTCAAAATAAACATACTCAACTTCATTTCTAAACTCGCGACGACCGTATCATAACCGAAACTGCCATGAGCAAAACCAGCCAATTGCATCGTAATTAATGACGGAGATAAAAAGTAAGAAACAGAACGTTGGGCACTGTGACGATATAATAAAAGAAACAGTAACGGTGATAGTTCAGAAAACTGCTCGACTCGTTGTGCGCTAAATGTCGCAGAAAACAATTGCTTTGCATCATCCAACCACAATGAGTGACAACCAGGATTAATGGCTTTGACCATTAACAAAGAATGATGACCACTAGCACTGTCTTTAGTAATACCTAATCGAATCGGCTCAAACTGAGATTGAGTCCAAAACGAGACTAACTCAGGCGTCGAACCAAAACTGGTTCCGATATAATCCATTGCTTGAGCTTTCGCTAATTGCTCTGCGGCCTCAATTAATTGCTTTCCAATCCCTTGTTGTTGCAACGTTGGTAAAACTGCAATACGTAAAATACGATAACAACGTTGCATTGCTGCCGTTTTAAATCCTAAATGAGCGGCAACCGATTGTGCCAGTAAATGCCCTTTGGGACGACGTTTACCTTGCACAACATCCGTTGCAAGTGCTTCATCAAAACCACCTTCTTTGACCAATAAACAACAGCCAATGATCTCACTACCAACACGAGCAACAATGACTTGCTGACTATCATCATTTAGCAATTGCTGAACATCATTCGGTGATGTTTGATAATGAGCGTTGATCAGTAAACCAACCAGCTGAGACAATAAATCAGGCGTTCGCAACAACTCCGATTTGTCGAGCAAACCGTATTGAGTCTCCCCTTTAGAAAAAACGGACAGCATTGAATGTTCGGCATCAAGCAATAATGCCTTAAATACCCAAGCTTCAAGGGGATCGTTGGCAGCCCAACGAATAGGTTGATCAAGGTGCAGCCCACGCCATTGCGGCATTTTCTGATTGAGTGCTTGTTTGAATTTAATTTCAAAACCTCGCCCCGTACCTTCATACCCGTGAATTGTCGTGGCAAAAACAAGACGATTATGGACATCAAGCAATTGAGATAATGTATCTGCCGCAATAGCTGCCGCTTCATCCACTAAGATAAGATCGAAGTCTCGTGCTGTTTGACAAATCATATCAGCAGCGACAAAAGTCAATTCACTACCCTGGCAAATAATACGATGAGGATGAGAACAATCAGGTGCGACTAGTCGTTGGGTAGCATGTGAAAAGAGCGTCGAAGCACAAGCAAAAGACGGGGCTGTAACGGCAATTTTTATTTTGCGCGATCCCATTAACTCAGCAGCAGCAATACCTAATGCAGAAGATTTTCCTCGGCCTCTATCTGCTGATAACACTAATGGTCGTTTACGATGACCAGTACTGACTTTTAAAATAGCCTCAACTGCCAATTCCTGCTGTGTCGTTAAACAATATCTAGGTGCTGTCGATACATAGTCACTTACGGAACGCTCAGCTATCGAAGGGAAAATCAATGGTGGTATTGCTGTATTTTCAGTTAAGGTGATCACCTCTTCCATCGCAGAAACAGCCGCAATATGTCGCGTAAACGGTAGACATGATTGCATCTCAGACCATGCTGTAGGTAGCAGTAATAACATCACTCCACCACCACGGATCGTGCCGGAAAGCGCACCGAGTACATTGGCATCTATACCATCATGAGCATTAATAATTAAACAATCAGACTCTTGCCCTAACCACTGCTTGGCATTTTTAAAACGGCATGACGGCAAAGCAATTGGTGCTGATTCTCCGGCCCATAATGTGCTTGGATAGTGTTGAGAAAACGCCATAGCGATCTCTGTTGACCAATCTAACGCCCCCTCGACGATCACTAATCGTCGACAATGGCATTGAACAGAATTATCACGTAACTGAGAAATAAAAGGAGGAAGTGAAGACAACATAAAGTGATCCAAGCAACACAGATTGGCTTCGATCATAACATGCGAAAGGAAATTACAAGGTAAAAAAAACCACGCTCATTTGCGTGGTTTTTTAAACGGCTTATTTTAAGTAATCATTTAAATAAGCAAGAATGTCGCTAACTTGGCGATCACTCATTTTTTTCAAGCGCAGTTGAAGCTTGTCACCATCGCGGGTGTAGCTCACTTTGCCCTTGATCAACTCTTGTGATGATGGCTTCTCTACGACCGCTTTGGGTTGTAATGCATCCCCCATCTCTTCAAGTTTTACCGTTACTTCACGAGTAATACGGCTGATCCCTTGTGCATTAATGGTTTTCCATAATGCCGTTTTATCCGAGCTTAACTCCTGGATCATTTGCTTTTGCTGCTCAGGTGCTAAACCAAAGAACACACGGTGAAGTTTGACAATTGTTGGGCGGCCTAATTCCCCAACACTTGGGTATGCCATCAACAATTCCATTGGTAAACTTGCCGCTTTTAATGCACCACTCACTAACGCTTCACTACATTGACAGTAACGTGCTAATTCTTTTTGATCAGCCACTTTGCCACTATCAAGTAAGTGCTGCATCTCTTTACCACGCTCATACAAACTCAGTGGTTTATGGGCGTTAGCAACATCAGAAAGAAACTTAGCATGTTCGCTATTAATGCCTTTCGCCACATAAATAAGAAAATCTTTATGGGCTAAAATACACGACATGCGACGACGACTACCGTCAAGCACTTCAATTCGACCGTCGTCTAACCAACGACCTACCGCCGGATACTGCTGTCCGCGATCTTTTAACGTCGATAAAATATCAGCCAGTGCATGCTCGTTTAAAAATGCCTGCTCACGCGCATTTTCTGCAAAAACGGTCGTCTTCGTACTAACATCATCAGCATTAATTTTTACTAATTCAAACGCGACTGTTTCTTCACCCGCAACCGCTAATTCAATCACAGCAGCTTTATCACGTGCTGCTGTTTGCGCTTCTGTAACGTTGGTTGCTCGACGTTTGTCAGCTTTACCAAACAGACGAGCATTAAGATCAGTCGTTTTAATTGCCATCTGTTATTACTCCTCGTTAAAATTTGCCCAATGGCTATGCATCACACGCTCTAACTCTAGACCGACACGTTGAATAGCTTCTTGAGCGGTTGAAAGGGTCTTTTTACCCCCTTCAAACTCAGCTGCCGTTAGATCAAATACTGTGCTGTAAGTATCAGCACAAGTCTCAAATGCACGACTTCTTGGTACTGTTGCCATCATCACTTGATCACGTAATAAATAGTTCATTTCCGTTAACACAGAAACTTGCTTTTTATTATCGTCTTCAAACATGGTTGGCATTAAACGAATAAATTCTAACCCGTGCCACTCTTCCGGGAACATTTCATAAACCGTCGGTAAATGCTGGAAAAAGTTAACCGTAGAAGCCCAGTCGAGACGCTTAGCCGCACATGGAATGATCAATGCGTTCGATGCATACATTGCATTCCACACTAATGGATCGATGTGAGGACCTGTATCAATCATGATGATGTCAAATTCATCAGCAATAGGATCAATCACTTTTTCTTTTAGTAATCGAACGATATCAAGATCTTGATTAACAGCTAGATCCTGCCATGCATCAGCATTAAACATCGCATCTTCTGGGAAAGCAGCAATGGTTTTTAAGTTAGGATATTGGGTTGGCATCACCACATTATCCATCACAAAGTTTTTATCCATCTGCACGCCTTCAGGCACGTTATCCAGCATCACGTCTACGGCTGAGTAAATAGTTTCTTGTTTACCCACACTAATCAAAGGGTTCAAAAACAAGCGTAATGAGCCCTGTGGATCGAGATCGATAAGACAAATACGGTAACGCTTATCTAAATCGAGTGCTAAACACGCCGCAAGATGAACCGCAGTCATCGACTTACCCGTACCACCTTTTTGGTTCTGCACATTCACAACCCAAGGTTTACGCCCTGCACCTTCACGCTCATAGAAAGCCGGCTTTTTAGCCGCTTGCATTAATTTATGCGCTTCTTCTAAGGTAATAGAGTAGTGGTTTGCATTGTTCTTGGTAAATTGATGGCCATCTGCTTCCATACGAGAAATCGCATCATCTAATTTACGACGGGTTAAACCTGAACGTGTTTCCATCAATGCTTTAGACATCGGTGGGAATAATTCCTCACGACGCTCTTCTAAAACAATCTCAATTCGGTCCGCTTGTACTTGTTTTGTTTGCTCAGCAATATTGAGCAAATTTTGGATCGTCTGTTCCCTATTCATTATCACTCTTCGCCATGATGATTGACTGGTTAACATTGTACAACAAATATAAATTACAACAATAAAAAGCTGAACATTCAGTGTGATGTCAATCTCAAGTCAAAAAGCGAAAAAAATATAAAAAGCACAATATTTAGAGGAAATAATGCAGATAGGTTGTCATTTTTTAATGAATAATGACCTTTAAATCACGACAGATTTAAAGTGTTACAGCGTCACCTCTTTACAATGTAAATTGGAATTAGCCAGAAGCATGAGAAATATTGGCTAATTTACGGAGCATGTATTTTCAATTTCAACACCTCTGAAAAATGGATAAAAACACAGCATAATTAAAGATATGATGAAATTGCTTAATTTCATAGCCATTTCAGCACAAAAACCAAATCTCTAGCTGAAATTAGTCGATTTTAAGGAAATAGAAGCGCACCAAAGCAAATTTGATCATCAACACACTTGATCATTGTTCCGTCGAAATTGTCTTGATCATGAAACGATGATCAAGACAATTGCATCGCATCAGCTCACTGCATTTACAGGGTCAAAAGATCGAGGGAGCTTGGAAAAATGATCAAGATAAATAAGTAAATTTCAGTCCAATCGAATGAAAATACGGAAGCATGATAAATAGGAGATAATTTACGGAGAATGTAGATTCAATAAGGGTTTAACTGACAAAATTCATCATTAGAATAGGCATATTTATTATTCAACAACAAAAATAACGGTAAATTGAAATACACCAACACCGACTTGATCATTTTTCCGTAATAATAGGCCCAGAACTCAATGTAATATGACCGTATCAATAAGTGTATTTTCAATTCAATGCCAACAAAGCCGAATCACAACAAAGAATGATATCGGTTATAAAACCAGCAACCATCATAAATCAGCACTACAAATACAACCACTTGATCATCTTTCCAGACCAAATAACCCTCATTTGACCACTTTCTACGATAAAATTGATCTTCAAAAAACGAACCCTGTGGATAACTCAGTACATAACCATTGAAAGATTCATGATCATGCTTTCAAACTTGTGATGATCATCGTTTCACATTCATGATGATCATCTTTCCAACGCTATGATGATCATGTTTTCAGGCTTGTTATGATCACGTTTCCGATAATACGTTGATCATTGTTCCATAACTGTGTTTTACAATCATTTTTAAAACAATAAGTTAAAGACCGTTTTCAAATCAGATCATAAGATCACTTAATCAATAAGATCAGAAATAAACATAAAGATCAGTATTAAAAATCTTTAAACAAAAAACTTTATTTCTTGATCTTTTTCTATTAATCTTTGCGGAAAGATGATGGATCTACGGTCAATGACAGATGAAACCACCCCGTAATAGTGACAATACCCCCATTGAAAAGATATTGATCGAAGCACCACGATCACACAAAGATGGCCACTTATTTGCGATCCCAGCAAGCTTGGTTGACTGGCTTCCTCAGTATCAACACTTTAAAGGTGTCACTAAAAGTATTATTGAATTACTCAATATTATTTCGTTACGTGGACTATCAAGCCAAGATGGTTTGGTTTCAACAACTGAACTTGTTGAAGCGACAGAAGGGCAATTAACCCGTGCTGCGATCCAACAACGCTTACGTGCTGCGGTAAATGTTGGTTTATTTAATCAACAGCCTGTGAGGTTTGAAGAAGGATTAGCTGGTAAAACCATGCTACACCATTTCATCAATCCCGCATTGCTGATCTCTCAACTCGGCACAGGCAGTTTGCAATCAGATCAGTTCAAAGAGAAAGAAAAACAAAAACGTTCAAAAGCTTTAGCGCAAAATCACGTTAATCGTCGTTTATTGACTGAGCATGGCTTAGGTACACCACCGACGATGCCTGATGAAGCGGATCAAATTGTAGTTTCACCGACCAGTTGGGCTGGGATCATTGATCAAGCATTAGCTCCGCCACGAACCAAAAAAAGTTATCAAAAATCAATGGTCGCGATCAGTGGTACCAAAGCTATCATCGAAACACGATCATCTAAGTCGATCATGACTGTTGATGATCTGATGACGCTTTTCGCCTTATTCACGTTGACGGTGCAATATCACGATCACCATATTGCGGATTATGAGATCCAAGCGCGTTCAATGGTGAATAAAACTCCTGTTTATATCACTGATATTTTGGCGTTACGTGGTAAGAAAGACAGCGGTCCTGCTCGTGATTCAATTCGTGAAAGTATTGATCGTATTGAATTTACTGACTTTCAGTTACACGAATTAACGGGACGTTGGTTAAGTGAAAATATGCCGGAAGGATTTAAAAGTGATCGTTTCCGTTTTATTGCTCGTACGATCACTGCCTCTGAAGAAGCGCCACAAGAAGGGGAAGATGGTGAGATCAGGATCAAGCCGAACCTGTATATTTTAGTATGGGAACCCTCGTTTTTTGATGAACTGCTAACGCGCGATTACTTTTTCCTATTTCCGCCAGAGATCTTACGTCAGCATACATTGGTGTTCCAATTGTATACTTTTTTCCGTAGTCGTATGTCTCGTCGTGTCAATGACTCGATGCTATTAAGTGAGTTAAATCAAAAGCTTGCTAGGAATATTGAATGGCGTCGCTTTTCTTCTGATTTGATCCGTGAACTGAAGAAATTAGCTGAAGGAAAGGTCACAGACAGTATCTTTGCGGTTAATTTATGGGGATATCATCTTACGATCAGTGCCGAGGATCTAGACAAACGCTATACCGATTATCGTATTGATATTAAGTGTGACGCTGATGAAGTGATCCGTTTCTCTCGTGCAAAAACTTACAATGAAGGTAAACGCACCATGGCACCAACCATGCCAAACCCGTTGCGTAATGAGATTTTACCTAAGCAAGAATTAGAGCAACTGTCAGCTATCATTGATGGTGAGTTTGAGCCGATCCAGCGAAAGCCAGCACGACCAAAAGGGCGTTTGGGACGTCGTATTAAGCTGCGAAAGCACTTGGTAGAAATCAATGCTGATGAATTAACGATAATCTTATCTAAATATACCTCTCCAGAGGCGCTACAACGCAGTATAACAGCCTTATCGGCGATGACTGGACATTCTTCATCTGCAATTACAGAAGAGTGTCAGGGGTATTTAGAGAAGCTTGATTGGCTTTATGTTGCTGGTGAGAAAGTTAGTTACGAAACGCTTAGTAAAACGGTCGAGCTCTACAACAGCCGTCAAGATGAACGTCATTTATCGATTGAGCGTTTAATTTCGGGACTCGCGGTGCGGCGTAAAGTGTGTCAGTTAGTCCATGAAGGCCATATTAATGAGCAGGTACTAAAAGCTCTCGACGATGTCGCCAAAGGCATTTAACTTTATATAAACTTTCAAAAAAGAGCGTAGAAATAACGCTCTTTTTTCATTTATTTAACGGAACAAGTCGAAGTTAGTGTATCTTATCTAGGGTACTAATAACTTTTGTGAATGTTTTCTTTATACGTTGTTTACGTGTGTAAAACATCACATTGGCGAAGGATTGATAGTGGGAAGATGGGTGTGTTGAAGCATAAATTAATTAAAACGCTATTTTGTTTTACGTTAACTGTTCAGTCGTTAAGTGTTTATGCTGATAACGCCGATCGTCCTCATGTCGAGCGTCAACGTATTGGTTTAGTGTTAAGTGGCGGTGGAGCCAAAGGCGCAGCACATATTGGTGTGCTGGAGGTGCTTGAGAAAAACCGTATTCCTGTTGATATTGTCACAGGTACCAGTATGGGGGCTTATGTTGGCGGTATGTATGCAATGGGCTTAACGGCCAAAGAAGTTAAGCGTCGTACGTTCAATGTGGAATGGCAAGATGGTTATCTCGATCGTGCTGAACGAAATGATCTTACGTTACGTCGTAAACAGCAAAGCGATACATATCAATTGCATACCGATATTGGTCTTGATCTCAACGGAGAGTTTAAATCAAGACCAGGTGCTTTTCAGGGCCAAGGTTTTGCCAAAATCTTACGTGAAGTCACTGATAATTTACCGTCACTCACTTCTTTCGATCAGCTTGCGATCCCTTATCGTAGCGTTGCAACAGATATCGCCTCAGTAACGCCAGTCATTCTAAGCTCCGGTCATTTAGCGACAGCGATGCAAGCGTCGATGACTGTTCCTGGCGCATTAAAACCCGTTCATCTTGACGGCAAGTTATTGGTCGACGGTGGTGTCGTCAACAACATGCCGGTCAATGTTGCACAAGCGCTTGGGGCTGATGTCATTATTGCTGTCGATTTACGCGATAATTTAATGCCAAGTAAAGAGCTTAATAGTGCGTTGAATATTGTCGCTCAGCTTACAACGTTCATGACCAATGCTAGTGCGGATGCTCAAAAAGCATTGATGGATCAGCGTGATGTTTATCTTCAGCCGGATGTCACCTTCATGACGGCAGCTGATTTTGATCAAATGAAAAAAGCGTATCTGGCAGGGAAAAAAGTAGCGGAATTGGCCTTACCTAAATTACGTCGTTATCAATTGTCGGAGCAAGACTATCAAGCTTATACCAAAGAAAAACAAAGTCGTCGCAGTCAATTATCTTCTGCTACGGCTTATTATATCGATGATATAAAAATCAAAAATAATACGCGCTTACCTGATAGAACCTTATTGGCACAATTAAAGCTTAAAACGGGACGCGTGATCTCTAATGAAGAATTAGAGCAAGGGGTGAAGCGACTACAAAGTGAAGATATTTATGGTCGTATTACCTATCAAATAGAGCAAGAAGATGGCAAAAATGTTCTGCATATGGACATTAATGAGAAATCATGGGGGCCGGGCTATCTGAACTTCACTCTTGCCTTTGAAGATGATTTCGTTAATCGTTCTAATTTCTCTTTTGGGGCACAGTATATTTATACCGATCTAACGGATAAAGGCGGTGAGTGGTTAACTGAGTTTACCTTGGGCAGTTGGAAAAACCTTAATACTGCGTTTTATTTCCCATTAGATTATGAGCAGAAATACTTTACCGCATTTGGTGGTGGGATCAGTAATGAAGTGCGTAAATTCTCTCGCTTTACTTTTGATAACCAAGATAAAGGGCCGGCAGAGCTTTTCAATATTGAAGCGGAATATAGCCATGTTGAAGGATTTGCAGAGCTGGGTTGGAATTTAAAATCGTCTGCTGAAGTGAAACTTGGCTATAGTGTTCAAAAAGGTAAAATTTCCGTTCAAGCTGCTGATACGCAAGAAAACTATTTCTTACATGGCCCTTATATGAACATGACGTACGATGATTTAGACAATTTCTTCTTCCCATCATCGGGTCTATATGCCAATGCAAAAGTAGGATATAACCATACTCGTAGTGAATTCCATAACCGTGGCAAAGTGGATGGCGAAACTGTCTTTTATGATCTGTCGTTCAAAAAACCGTTGAGCTATGAACGCCATACCGTTGCGTTGACAGCTAAAGTAGCTGGATCAGATTCTGATGAAATGTTACCGATTTATGCACAAGCGTTAGGGGGCTTGTTTAATCTGTCCGGTTATCACCGCTATGAATTAAATGGTCGTTACAGCGCATTTACTAGCATGGTATATCGCTATCGCTTATTAGATAACAATTTTGGTGCATTTAAACTGCCTGTCTATGTTGGTGGTTCATTAGAGCACGGCGGAGTGTGGGATAAATCCTCTGAAGTGTCTTGGGATAGTGCTGTCACTGCGGGTAGCGTTTATGTTGCGGTGGATTCTATTTTAGGGCCTGTATACCTCAGTTACGGTTTAGCGGAAGGTGGACAGAACTCATTTTACTTATCGCTGGGTGGGCGTTGGTAATAGAAATTAAGCAAAAGGCGGAACATTGGTTCTAATGCCGTTCGGATAAGCATCATCGTTTATACCTAAACGGGTACTTGGATGGCACAAAGAGGACTGAACGTGGAAACGTTCGGTCCTTTCTTTTGTCCGGCAGAATAAAGTGACTGACGGCCTCACGCATTTGCTTTAGTTTGGTAGTAATGCCGTTCGGATAAGCATCATCGTTTATACCTAAACGGGTACTTGGATGGCACAAAGAGGACTGAACGTGGAAACGTTCGGTCCTTTCTTTTGTCCGGCAGAATAAAGTGACTGACGGCCTCACGCATTTGCTTTAGTTTGGTAGGGAGTGTTCCATCTGGACTTAATGCTAACCACCTAAGCTGGGTGTCAATGAGGTTAATTGCTGCCGTAAAACTCACTCGAGTCGGCTTCACATCAGCATCTGCGGCTATCTGTACCATTTCTAGTCGCACTAAGTTATATGCTAGCAATACCCCCCAAAGTTCTTGTTTTACTCCAGATGGGAACCGACTTCTCAGGGTAACTTCGCTTTGCAACTGAGTTTGTTTTATCTCACCAAAGCCTTCCTCTATCTCCCAGCGTTGCCAGTAGATGCGCAGTAGCTCTTCGAGTGGGTACTGATTTGGATCAGCCAAAGAGGTAATAAAACCTTCAATTTCACCCGCAGGATCTTTGTACAGTACAAGCCTTGCCTGCCAGGTGGCAGGCAGCTCAGAGTTCTTCTTTCTCGCCTGCGGAGATATTGGCATCTCGATGAGCATGTCGTTGTCAGCGTATTCCTCTATGACTTCATAACGAAGCTTACGTTTTATTGGTGTTAGCCAGTGACTATTAACTGCCGCTTCTTGCCAGTTAATCAGTAAATCTGCAGAGAAATAGCAACGGTCGAATAAGGTTAGTGAATTAGCGGGAACATCAGTTAGCAGGCGATGCGCTAATGTCACTTCACCAACATTGCACGCATCAAATGATGCGCCCAGCATCATACGAGTTTCAGCTGCCATCAGTCCAACTAATCGAAGCTGAGGGTAAGGTTTGTAACTCTTAGAAATGAAGCCAAATGATTCAGCATTTTCTTCTGAGTCAGGGCATCGAAAAGTCGTACCATCGACAGCAAGAACATTGAGGTTTAGGACGCTGTTTAGCTGAAGTGCATCGGCTTCCCACGCCGAAATAGCGGTCTTAAAAAGCGCAGCTAAGGGAGCTTCATCTAATCGACGTCGACTGTCTGTGAGCACACTAGGCGCAACTCTAGACCAACTATTCTCAGGTTGAGGTTGGAGTGCCAAGTCTAGAGAGCTACATACTTCCTTGATAGACTTGTTGCGTTGTAAACCCATCCAAATGACGAGCCATACGGCTTGTTGAGCTGGTAATCGGCGACGCCGAATACTTGCTTTGTTAGTATTATGAAGAGCCTGTTCAATCCATTCTATCTCAATAGCATTAACAACAGACTCATAGTTACTACTATTTTCTATCGTTTCATGCGCTTGGTTTAACTCATCAACTAACATATAAAATCCCTACCAACAAAAGTTGGTAGGGATTATCACGCAATCTTAGGATCGTTCAAGTACCTTAAACGATCGGCATTAACAGCAGATGCTGGGCTTTTTGTTATCTAAAAATCAATCAGTTACTAACACATTCTTATACTGAGAATGGGTATTGAATCGCATCGTGGTGCTCGTAACCAATCACTTCAAAATCATCTAATGTTACCCATGTTTCTAAATCTTCTAACGATTTGATCTTAGGGTTAATCTTCAGCTGTGGTGAAGCAAATGGTTCACGCTTTAACTGCACATCACGCATAAGCTCTAGCTGATCTTCATAGATATGTGCGTTGATAATTTTGTGATATGCCTGACCCGCTTTATGACCCGTGATTTGCGCCATTAATGCAAGTAAAGTAAACACTTGAACTTGATTGAAATTCAAACCTAAAGGCACATCACATGAACGCTGGTAACTGGTTAAATAAAGCGTGTCACCAAGTAGTGAGAACGTATGAGTGTGCATACATGGACGCAAACAACCCATATCAAACTCACCTGGGTTATAAAACGTCAAGATCTCACCACGATCATCAATGCCTTTCGTTAGATCATCAACAATCTTCTTAAGCTGATCAATCGGTGTACCGTCAGGCTTTTGCCAGCGACGACCTTGCACACCGTAAACACGCCCCATGTCATCTTCACCTTTACGATGAGGATTATTTAACCATGCTTGGTTATCATTGGCGTTAGCATTCCACGTATTACAGCCAATTGCGCGAAACTGTGCCGCATTATCATAACCGCGTAAGTAACCGAGAAGCTCAGCAATTGCAGCTTTCCAGAAACTTTTACGAGTAGTGATCAACGGAAACTGATTATTAGCAACATCATAAGTCAGATCTGCATTGATAACCGTTAAACAACGCTTACCTGTACGTTCATTTTCAATCCACACACCTTCATCAACGATGCGTTGGCATAAGGCTAAATATTGTTTCATAGTCCTACTCGTAAATTGAATACGCCCAGCAAAAGCCAGGCGCGAAAAAAGATTAGTGAATATTCTATCAGAAGCCAGTGTACTCTGCCTTAGCAGTCCCCTTCATTAGCTTAAAAACATCTTAATACTGATCACCAGTAGCAATATCGCAAATAAGCGCTTTAAGGTCGATGTAGGGAGTTTGCTGACTAACGCTGCACCATAACGTGTAGCTATCATCGAGGTTGCAGCAATACCGACCAAGGCAGGTAAATAGACATAGCCAACACTGTATTTAGGTAATGCCTCACTTCCTACACCTGCGTAGATAAACCCTATCATGCCAGAAATGGCAATCAACAGCCCAACTAGCGATGAAGTACCGATAGCTCGGCGCATTTCAACCCCAAAATAACTTAGGTATGGCACCGTTAACGAGCCACCACCGATACCAGCTAGGCTTGAGATCAAACCAATCACACTACCACTTGCGGCACACATTACAGGACTAGGTAAGGGCTTACTATTCGCAACTTTCATCGATAACAGCATTTGAATTGCTAAGCACAATACAATCACAGCAAAAACTTTAGGTAGGTAATGGGAAGGAATAACCTCTGCTACCACACTGCCACTAAGACCACCAGCAATGATCCCTGGTGCTAAAAACTTCACCACAGAAAAATCAATATTACCGAGCTTAAAGTGATTGCGTGCAGAAGCCATTGAGGTCATGACGATGCTGGCTAAAGATGTTGCAAGTGCAATATGCATCACAAGATGCGACGCAATTCCGGCTTTAGGTAGTAACCACACTAAAGCAGGCACAACTAATAGCCCACCACCAATACCTAATAGACCTGCCAGTAACCCGACAACAGAACCAAGTAGCAAACACATGCCAAATAGCCAAAGGGTTGTTTCATACATAGTTGTAACCAATTAAAAAGATGTTTTACTTACCTGCGCGGATAAATCCACCCAACCCATGATGCTCAACAAATAAGGTGGTTTTATCCCTTACTTCTGCAGATAAATGTGCAGCAAGCACATCATCAGCAAGCTGTGCCATGTCATTTGCTGAAACATGACGTAATATATATTTTATTTTGGCTACATTACGGGTATTCATACTTAAAGATCGATACCCCATTCCGACTAATAAAATTGCACCAATTGGATCACCTGCCAATTCACCACACACACATACCGGGAGTTGGTAGCGCTCTGCACTATCAATGATATGTTTTAACGCGTTTAATACCGCAGGATGCAGTGCATCATATACACTCGCCACCCGTGAATTATTACGATCAACGGCAAGCAGATATTGCGTTAAATCGTTACTTCCCACAGAAATAAAATCGACTTTATCTGCCAGCGCATGCAGCTGATATAACATCGACGGCACTTCAATCATAATGCCTAAGCGTGGCTTACGAAGCTCCCCATCATACTCATTGGCGACTTCCTGATAGGCGCGCTCCACCAAGCTTTTTGCCTCATCAAGTTCAGCAATGCCAGAGATCATAGGCAGTAAGATATCCATGTTATTCAGCCCAATACTTGCTCGAAGCATGGCTCTAACTTGGATCAAGAAAATCTCAGGGTGATCTAAAGTAAAGCGAATGCCTCGCCAACCTAAGAAAGGATTATCTTCTTCAATGGTTAAATACGGCAGAGGTTTATCACCGCCGATATCTAAGGTGCGCATCACTACAGTTTGCTCGGGATAGGTTTGTAATATCGAGCGATACTGATTGATCTGTTCATCTTCTGAAGGAAAACTGCGTTGTAATAAAAAAGGCACTTCAGTTCGATACAAACCCACGCCATCAACACCTTTATTGACAGCTATGCTCGTATCAGCACTTAACCCGGCATTAAGGTGGATCATGATCCGCTGACTATCTTTGGTGTAAGCCTGCTTATAAAGATCATCTTCAACAGTTTTGGCAAGCTCTTGTTCTTCACGTAATAGACGACGATATTCAACCAACACATGACGATTAGGATTAACTAAAAAATCCCCTCGGTAACCATCCACTACAACCAAATTGTTGTGCACCATATGAGGGACAAAATCGACCCCCATGATCGCTGGAATACCTAATGCGCGGGATAAAATAGCTGCATGTGAGTTTGCAGCCCCTTCTTGAGAAACAACTGCGGCAAGCTTACCTAACGGCACAGTCGCCAACATTGCAGCAGTTAGCTCACGCGTGAGTAATACTACAGGCTCATCCCACTGCTGCTCATCGACTTCTTCATCGCGAAGGAAGAATAATAAGCGTTGACCAAGCTCACGAATATCTTGTGCGCGCTCTTTAAGATACTGATCTTTCATATTGGCAAAGCGCGCAGAATAGGCTTCAACTACCTGACGAATAGCCCACTCGGCCTGATCACCACAAGCAATACGCGCCTTAAGATCCTTACGTAACATAGGATCATTTAGCAGATGACTGAAAAGATCGAAAATTGCTAAGGTTTCTTTTTGAAGTTCACTATCAAAGCGTTTTCTTAACCGACGAAACTCTGCACTGGCCGCTTCGATGGCTATCGTTAAGCGCTCTTGCTCAAAATTCACATCTAAACAAGACGTTGGAGCAACATGTTCTAACAGCGGCTGAGTATCATCCCACCAGGCTTTAGCCACAGCGACCCCAGCAGAAGCAGCTGAACCTGTTAAATGCAGTTTATTACCTTGTTCAAACCACATTCCTTGGGCTTTAGCATGGGCTAAAATACCTGATAGTTGGGCTGCAAGCGTGACAAGAAAAGATTCTTCACTTTCATCGAATTCACGCTGCTCGCGCTGCTGAACAACCAGCACACCAAGGACTTGGCGTTGATGAATAATAGGCGTACCAAAAAAGGATCGGAATGATTCTTCTCCAATCCCTGGCAAATGTTTGAAATGAGGGTGAATACGGGCATCGGCAACATTAACAGGTTCGGCACTACGACCAACCAGCCCCACGAGACCTTGATTAAAACGCAAACTCACTCGACGATGAGATTTATGTAAACCTTGCGTCGCCATCAGGGTATAGATCTGACGCTCATGATTCGCAATATAAACTGAACAACAGTCTGTTTTCATTGCCTGACAAGTGCTCATCACTAATTGATCGAGCGCTTCTATCAAGGTTTGAGCGCTGACCACCTTGTCAACTATCTCTCTAAGCTGTGTCAGCATAACAAGCCTTATAATCCTTCTATATTGCCGATTGCCTCTATATTACATATGTTTATTTTTGCTATTACGCTTGAATTTTCGCTCTTTCCATTCCTTAAAAGGCATAGCGACAGGCGCAAATTCTTTTAATGCTCGACGGTAAACATCACGCTTAAAAGACACCACCTGTCGAACTGGGTACCAGTAACTTACCCATCGCCACCCGTCAAATTCAGGAGTAGCACCTCGCTGCATATTGACCTTGGACTCATCGCATTCCAAGCTCAGCAAAAACCACTTTTGTTTTTGCCCGATACAAACAGGTTTCGAATCCCACCGTACTAAACGTTTAGGTAATTTATAACGTAGCCAATGACGGCTTGACGCAATTATCCTGACATCTTTTTTGGTTAATCCTACTTCTTCGTACAATTCACGGTACATGGCTTGTTCCGGAGTTTCTCCATCATCAATACCACCTTGCGGAAACTGCCAAGAATGTTGTCCATATCGTCGAGCCCAAAATACCTGGCCATGGCTATTGCAGATAACGATCCCTACATTAGGGCGGTATCCATCGCCATCAATCACTGGACGACCTCAAGTATAAATATCTATTAATAGTGATTTTTTCATAGTAGAAGAGATCGGTAAACAAAGTTTCGATCAGATCGTGATATTTTCCCACCTTCAACACAAATTCTGGATAACTTCGCCTTTGCTATAAGGTTATAAACAATCAAATGAGACCTATCCCACATTTATTCACTCTTTCTGTGGATAGATTTGTGCAGAAAATAAAAAAACGCTTTTTTTAGAGCTAATAAAGCCCCCAAAAAAACACCGACCCACACGACTAATAAACAATATAAT
>NZ_SSMG01000083.1 GCF_009873615.1 Photobacterium lucens | reverse complement strand
TGAAAAAGGTACAACCGAGCTCATTAATGATTTTGGACAGTAAAAATGAACCATTCTTGGTATATTTTTACTAAATCAAGTTAAGTTAATTACATCATTTAAATTTGGAGAAAAGCTATGCGCCATCCTGTGGTTATGGGTAACTGGAAGCTAAACGGTAGCAAGGAAATGGTCTCTGGCCTTATCAAAGGTCTTGATGCAGCACTTAACGGTGTTGAAGGTGTTGATGTAGCAATCGCTCCACCAGTAATGTACTTGGATCTAGCAGAGCAGCTACTAAGCAAAGCTAACAGCAAAATCATCCTAGGCTCACAAAACGTTGATCTACACAACAACGGTGCATTCACAGGTGATATCTCTCCTGCAATGCTTAAAGAATTCGGTGCTAGCCACATCATCATCGGTCACTCTGAGCGTCGTGAATACCACAACGAATCAGACGAGTTCGTAGCTAAGAAATTCGCATTCCTAAAAGAAAACGGCCTAACACCTGTACTATGTATCGGTGAGTCAGAAGCACAAAACGAAGCAGGCGAAACTGTTGCTGTATGTGCTCGTCAAATCGACGCTGTTATCAATACTCAAGGTGTTGAAGCACTAAACGGTGCAATCATCGCTTACGAACCAATCTGGGCTATCGGTACTGGTAAAGCAGCAACTGCTGATGATGCACAACGCATCCACGCTGCTATCCGTGCTCACATCGCTGAGAAGAGCGAAGAAGTAGCGAAGAACGTTGTTATCCAATACGGCGGTTCTGTTAAGCCTGAAAACGCAGCTGCATACTTCGCACAACCAGACATCGACGGTGCTCTAGTTGGTGGCGCAGCACTTGATGCTGAAAGCTTCGCAGCTATCGCTAAAGCAGCTGCTGAAGCGAAAAACTAATCATTCTTTTTGATTAGCCTAAGAGGTCACCTACGGGTGGCCTTTTTGTTTTACCGCCAAATAAATCCTATCCATTGCTGATTTTCAGGCAATAAAAAAGGCCGATAATCATCGACCTTTTCTTTTTTATCACACAGTAGGTGCGTCTATTAGAACAGCTTCTCAGCTAATTCGTATAGATCGTTACGTACTGGGCGACGCATATTTTCAATCGCATCAATGATGTCGTGGTGAACCAGTTTTTCACACTGAATACCCACACAACGACCACCTTCACCTTGCTGAAGAAGCTCTACTGCGTATGCTCCCATGCGAGATGCTAGTACGCGGTCAAACGCTGTTGGTTGACCACCACGTTGAATGTGACCAAGTACTGTTGCACGAGTCTCACGACCCGTTTCTTTTTCAATGTACTTAGCAAGTTCATTCACGTCAGTCATCAGCTCAGTGATCGCGATAATTGCGTGTTTCTTACCTTTAGCAATACCTTCGTGGATATGCTTCAGTAGTTTTTCTTTATCTAGGCCAGTTTCAGGTGTGATGATGTACTCACAACCACCAGCAATCGCAGACATTAGCGTTAGATCACCACAGTGGCGGCCCATCACTTCTACGATAGAGATACGTTGGTGTGAAGATGATGTATCACGTAAACGGTCGATCGCATCGATAACTGTGTTCATTGCAGTCATGTAACCGATAGTGTAATCAGTACCTGCAACGTCATTATCGATAGTGCCAGGAAGACCGATACATGGGTAACCCATCTCAGTTAACTTCTTCGCACCCATGTATGAACCGTCACCACCAATTACTACTAACGCGTCAATGCCGTGCAGTTTTAGGTTCTCAATCGCTTTTTCACGAACTTCCACTTCACGGAATTCAGGAAAACGCGCAGAGCCTAGGAATGTACCGCCTTTGTTGATCACATCAGATACACTTTTACGATCTAGCTTTTCGATACAGTTGTTATAAAGACCTTGGTAGCCATCATAAATACCGTAAACTTCTAGACCTTCAGTCAACGCTGCACGAACTACGCCGCGAACCGCTGCATTCATACCAGGTGCGTCACCACCACTGGTCAAAACACCAATCTTCTTAATCATGGTTACCCTCTGACTTTGGGAATTGAAAAATCAAATCCGACACGATATACCGAGGTTCCCCAACTCGATACTACAACCATTTTAGGTTGTACGTGTAAAAACTGAAACTTTCCTACTTATGTAGGAGTATTACAATTTTGATAAAAAATTTTGTTGATTCATATCACGCAAGGCTGGGATTCCAACAAGCTTATTTTTACACACAAACTAACGTTATCTCTTTCATTTTCAACTGACATTACTACATTATCAGTCCGTTTTTATTCGTGTACTTGCTGATCCAAATGCCTATGCTGTGTTCAATATCACGCAGTATAGCCGTTTTATGGTGACAATTAATAACAAAACCTACGAGAAAATACGATCGTCATGATGATTTTTTTATGAAAGCATGATCACTTGCGCTGAAAATCAAAAAAAACCATAACAGATGTTATGGCTTTTTTATTTTATATATTGAAATCAAATACTCAGTGCGCTTTTTTCTCAAGCTTCATAAAGTGTTTTTCAGCTTGCTGTTGTTTTAATTCAGCAAATTTCACTTTTTGTGCAGGAGTTAAAATATTCAGCATTTGGTGGCGTTGTTTTAATCGCTCAACACGATGCTCAGCTTGTTTTTCAGACATTCGCTCAACCAGTTGACGTACTGCTTGCTCATCAAAATTATCCGCCAATACTAATTTTTCTAGTGCTTTATGATCTGCCTGCATTTCACTGCGATTGGCTAGGCGCTCTGTTTTCATCGTTTCACGATTGTGCTCACGCAGTGCCTTCATTTCAGACTTTTGTGCATCAGTTAGCTCTAACTGTTTAAAAAGACTACGCTCACCATGATGCCCTTTCATTTCATGAGAGCCCGGTGCGGCAAATGCTGACATTGAACCTAACACCATTGGTACTGCAATCGCCATCATCATTGTTTTCTTGAACATCTTCATGCTTATCTCTCCAGCTATTAGGGTGCGGCAAGCTATGCCGTTTGCTTGGTAGTAATCATAACGGCTAGCAAGTAAAGCGCTGTCGAGTAAACGTAAAGCTAAGTAAAGCTATTACAGGGAAACTTGGCGTTAAGGCTGACATTAGCGATACTAGCCTCATTATCTAATCTGCATTTCTATCTCTCATAGGATGACACATGGCGAAAATTTTACTGGTCGATGATGACGTTGAACTCACCGCATTATTAAAAGATATCTTAGAGTTAGAAGGCTTTGACGTGGTTGAAGCCAATAATGGTCAACAAGGATTAGAAAAGGTTGATAGCAGCATCGATCTCATTTTGCTTGATGTCATGATGCCAGTGATGAACGGTACTGAAATGCTCCGCCGCCTGCGAGAATCCCACACCACCCCAGTTATGATGCTCACAGCTAAAGGAGATGAAATTGATCGCGTACTAGGGTTAGAGCTCGGTGCTGATGATTATCTGCCTAAACCGTTCAGTGATCGTGAACTATTGGCACGTATGCGTGCAGTACTGCGTCGTACCCAAGGTAATAATGATAAAGCAGCCAATAAAGCGGATAAGTTAACCTATCAAGACATTGTTATTTATCCCGGTCGACAAGAAGTGTTTTGCCATGATCAAGCGATTGAAATGACAGGCACAGAGCTTGCGCTGCTGAGCTATTTTGTTCAACACCCAGGGCAAATTGTCGCTAAAGAAACCTTAAGCTTAGAAGTGCTTGGGAAACGCCTAGCCCAGTTTGATCGCGCTATCGATATGCATGTTTCTAATATTCGAAAGAAACTTCCTGAGCGTCTAGACGGCAAACCGAGGATCAAGACACTACGTGGTAAAGGTTACTTATTGGTAGAGGAAGCCTAATGAAATTTCCGGGGATCACCAGTTTATACGGCCGTATCTTTGCTATCTTTTGGTTCACATTATTTGTGGTCGTAGTAACAATTGTATTGTTGTTTCAACTCGACCCTCGTAGCGGGCAAGCGATCCCCGAGCCACACTTAAAGCGGTTGGAAAACACCGCCGCTAATGTTTCTCAAGCGCTTACCTATCCACGTCATGAAAATTTTAAACGCTTGTCTTTTGATCAGAAAATCCGCCGTTTAACCAAACGTCGAGATAACCATGATGATCAAATCTACTTCACCACGATTGATGGCGATATCATCGCACCACAAAAACACACCAAAGCGTTGCGTAACTTTATTACGGTATCAGATGATCCCGCCTCACCTAAACAGCGCCTTTATGGTCGCTGGATGATGGCAGGTCCTTTTGCTATCAACACCCCCAACGGTGATATCTATATGTATAACGGCACCGTGTGGCGAGGTGCACCACCGTTTATCATTCAAATATTAGATAAACCCTTTAAATTACTGCTGGTTACCATGCTGGTCAGCACCCCATTTTTATTATGGCTAGCATGGGCTGTCACCCGTCCAGCCAGACGGTTACAAGATGCCGCAGAGCGTGTCGCACAAGGGGAATTTACCGCTGATCCTAACTTAGAAACCGGACCTCGCGAATTCAAACAAGCCGGTGCGAGCTTTAATCAAATGGTTGGGGCATTAAATACCATGATCAGTGGGCAACAGCGTTTACTGTCTGATATCTCCCATGAGCTTCGCTCTCCTCTTACTCGCTTACGCATGGCAACAGCACTTGCCCAACGCAAGCAAGGGAGTAGTAAAGAATTAAGCCGGATCGATACCGAAGCTGAACGGCTAGAAACCATGATTGGTGAGTTATTAGAGCTCTCGCGTATGCAGGTAAATAGCCATCAACAAAACGAGCAACTTGATTGCCATACGTTATGGTATGAAATGCTAGAGGATGCGAAATTTGAAGCTGAGCAATGCCACAAAACCTTGCGTTATAACACGCTGCAAGATTGGCCTATCACAGGTAATCCAAACCTATTAATAAGTGCTCTTGAGAACGTTATTCGTAACGCGATCAAATATGGCAATAACATCATTGAGCTCCATTTTTCAGTGCAGCAGCACCTGCTCACCATTACCATTGACGATAATGGTGAAGGCGTACCTGAAGCGGAATTAGAGGATATTTTCCGCCCCTTTTATCGCGTTTCCACTGCCCGCGATCGTGATAGTGGCGGTACAGGGTTAGGGCTTGCCATTACAGAAAGCGCTATCCGCCAGCATCGCGGTACCATTGAAGCAAAACAAAGTCCGCTAGGCGGATTAAATATCACGATTACGCTGCCGTTATGTCGTTAAGTTAGATAAAACAGGCTTGATTTTTACCTTTACGTTTCGCCTGATACATTGCCATATCTGCTTGGTGCATCAGCTCTTCAAGTGTGATTTCACCATTGAAGCAACACCCACCAATGCTTGAGTGGATATGAATATATGTATCAGGTGCTACTTCAAAAGGGCAGCCTAACAGTTGTTGCAACGAAGCCGCATATTGCTCGGGGCTCTCTAAATGTTTCGCTGAAGATAGCAACACCGCAAATTCATCCCCACCTAAACGCGCCAACAATGCCTGTTTGCCAAACACTTTACGCATTATCGATGCCATGTGGATCAGCACCTTATCTCCAGTCGCATGACCATATTGATCATTGATTGGCTTAAAATCATCTAAATCGATATAGAGCAAACACGCTGATTTTTCATCATGCATACAGCTTTCAAGCATCAAATTGGCTTGGTTTACAAAGGCCATGCGATTAACAAGCTCAGTTAAACCATCATGATGCGCTAGCACATTGATCCGTTGGTTATTGATATGCTCTTTTAATTGATAACGGGAAAACCAATAAGATAAAACTAAACTCAAAATAATCGCGATATACACCAAGGTTTGATGATGTTCGATCGCCTTAATAAAGTCACCGCGTTTATCAAAAGCAACAAAAGAAATTAGCTTCCACGCCGTCGAATTATTTTCCGTTACATGATATTCCTGAAAACAGTAAGGATTAACCCGCCCAACCGCCCCCACAGATTCAATGGTCATCACGCCTTTCGACGTCTCTATTTGCCCCGACTGCATTGCTTGGATTTGTACTTCCAATTCAGGGAACTGCTGATAAATCGTTTGATCCTTTTTACCAGCAAACATAAAGGCAAATTCTTTTTCAGGGTATAAGTTGTTGTACAGAAAATATCCATCACTGTTGACTAACATATAGTTAGTCCCACTATTAAGATTGAATAAACCTAGCCCTTCCATTAAATACTTGGCTAAATAATTGATGATCACAATCCCTTGTTTATTACCCTTTTTATCAAATACCGGAGCAGATAAACGGATCATCGGTTTATAAGGCACTTCGATAGCACCATGTTCAATATTTAAATCCAGTGGTGAGATGTAAATACCCTTATGCTGCAATTTAGCGGCTTCTTTAAAATAATAGCGATGCCTTTTCTGCTGCAGTCCATTCGGCGGCACAATCAAAGCTCGACCATCGTTAAAATTGACGCGAACGACTTCATTACCCTCTAAATCGAGATAACGCATTTGATCGTAGATCTCTTTTCGTTGACTGACCGATTTTAATGCATCTGAAAAACGGGCAAGTAATAACGCCTTTTCAGCCTTATTTTCCAATGCCATCACCCGAAATATTTCATGGTTAATCGCAATATCGGAAAGCAACGCGGTTTCTCTCACCACAGAGCCTATAACCACTTGAATATAGTTTTTCTTACCTACCAATAATGCTTTTTGCTGCACTTGAATATTGCTTTTACGTCGCTCAAGATCAGATTGTGAATCGAAATAAAAAATCGATATAAACACCGTCAACAATAATAAAAATATCAACGTAAAGCGGACAAAGAAAAACTTATATTCAGCAATAGTCAGATTTTTCATAGCAAGCAAGGTAATTACACATAAGCAAAAAAAGGCTGCTGAGTATGCCTAATAGCGATACAAAAATCACAACAATTAATTTTATCGTTATTAACAATAACCTTTATTATTCTCAGTTTGCTTGTTCGAGCTGTGCTTGTCACAATGCACTATCTTTTGCGTTAATGAAGCGATGAGCTATGTTTGATATTGCGTTATATGAACCAGAAATTGCCCCAAATACTGGCAATATTATTCGTCTAAGTGCCAACTGTGGCGCAAACTTGCACTTAATTGAGCCATTAGGTTTTGATCTTGATGAAAAGAAAGTGCGTCGTGCCGGATTGGACTACCATGATTTAGCCCATGTCCATCGCCATAAAGACTTCGCCGCTTTCATGGAAGCAATGCAAGGTCGTCGTATTTTTGCCTGCACGACAAAAACCACCAACTTCCATACTAACGCAAAGTTCGAACAAGGTGATGTGCTGCTATTCGGTCCTGAAACCCGTGGTTTGCCTGCTGAGTTCATTGCCAGCCTTCCGCTTGAACAGCGCTTACGTATTCCGATGCAACCTGATAGTCGTAGCCTTAATTTATCAAATGCAGTGGCTATCATCTCATTTGAAGCATGGCGTCAAATGGGCTTTAACGGCGCGGTATAAAAACAAAAACGGCGATCAAATGATCGCCGTTTTCAAATCTTGTGTTTAAAATAATATCGTTAAATACCATCACCTTGCGTGAAGGTTTGGGATGAGCCATTAAATTGCTGATCCATATCCATTGATGGCTTATCAGTACTTGGTCGACCCACCACTTTTGCTGGAATACCTGCAACAGTGGTATGCGCAGGCACTGGATTTAATACCACAGAGCAAGAACCAATTTTCGCCCCTTCGCCCACTTCAATATTACCCAGCACTTTCGCACCAGCACCAATCATCACACCTTCACGAATTTTCGGGTGACGATCACCGCCTTCTTTACCAGTACCACCCAGCGTCACGTCTTGCAAAATCGAGACATCGTTTTCAACCACGGCAGTTTCGCCGATCACAATTCCCGTTGCATGGTCAAACATGATCCCTCGACCGATTTTCGCTGCCGGATGCACATCCACCTGACACGCGACTGAGATTTGGTTTTGTAGATACACAGCTAATGCTTTTCGATCTTGTTTCCACAACCAGTTTGCAACACGGTAGCCCTGTAGCGCATGGCAACCTTTTAAATACAGCAGTGGAATAGAATACATTTCAATCGCCGGATCGCGCTCAACGACAGCACGAATATCACAAGAAGCCGCTTCAACAATATTGCAATCACTGGCAAAGGCTTCTTCAATCACTTCTCGCACAGCCATCGCTGGCATTGATGGTGTGGCTAATTTGTTGGCTAAGATATAACTCAATGCAGAGGCTAAATCATCATGCTTAATAATGGTGGCGTGATAAAAACTCGCCAGCATAGGTTCATGCTCTGACTGCTCGCGTGCTTCCTGCTTGATCGCTTGCCAAAGCTGGTGTTGTTGACATTGCTTCACGTCACCCTCTGCTACTTAATGTATTCTATTTATAACTATACTTAATTGGTCAGGTATTACTTTAACCTGATTGCAAAAAAAAACAACGCGAGCCGAGGCTCGCGTTATTGAAACAGTAGATAATAAGGCACTTACCTTTGATATCTTGCTGTTATTCGTATTTTTTCTCGCGTGCTAACAATTCTTTAGCCGCTTCACGGGCATCTTTACCTTGATAAAGAACTTGGTAAATTTGCTCCGTGATTGGCATCTCAACACCGTTACGTTTCGCTAATTGCCAAACTTCTTTGGTATTACGATACCCTTCAACAACTTGACCAATATCTTGCTGTGCTTGCTCAACGCTTTTACCAGCACCTAATGCTAAACCAAATCGACGGTTACGTGATTGGTTATCTGTACATGTCAGCACAAGATCGCCAAGGCCAGCCATGCCCATAAAAGTTTCAGGCTGTGCTCCTAAGGCGGCACCAAGACGGCACATTTCAGCAAGACCACGAGTAATTAACGCTGTACGCGCATTCGCACCAAAGCCAATACCGTCAGACATACCCGCACCAATGGCGATAACGTTTTTCACTGCGCCACCTAATTGCATACCGATAAAGTCATTGTTGCTATACACCCTAAAGGTTTTATCACAATGAATTTTTTCTTGAAGATCGGCAACAAATTCAGCATCAGGAGAGGCAACTGAAATCGCAGTTGGTAAACCCGCAGCCAACTCTTGCGCAAATGTTGGCCCTGATAACACCGCAAGCGGCACATCACTGCCTAACGCATCAACCGCAACATCTTTCAGTAAACGTCCAGTTTCAGGTTCAAGCCCTTTGGTTGCCCAACAGATACGAGAATCAGAACGTAGGAACGGTTTAACTTGCGATAACACCATGCCAAAAACATGACTTGGTACTACAACAAGGATGTCACGACTGCCTTCCACTGCATCTTGTAAGTTTGACGTTACAATCAATGAATCAGGGAAGCGCACACCAGGAAGAAACGCTTCATTGGCACGATCAATTTCCAACTGTGCCATGTGCTCAGGCTCATGGCCCCACAAAATGACGTTTGCGCCATTTCGAGATAGTGCAATCGCCAGTGCGGTACCGTAAGATCCTGCACCCAGCACGGCCATTGAAATCGTATTATTCGCGTTCTTAGTCATAATTGTTACTTTGCTTATTAAGCTTCTGCGTTTGCTTCAGCTTGGTTTTGTAGGTAGTTCATGAACAACGCATCAAAGTTAACTGGTGCTAGGTTCAATTGTGGGAACGTACCTTTAACCACTAGGCTTGAGATAGTTTCACGAGCGTATGGGAATAGGATGTTTGGACAGAATGCACCTAGGCAATGTGCTAGTTGTGGCGCTTCCATACCTGCAACAGTGAAAATACCACCTTGTTGTACTTCACATAGGAATGCATTTTCTTCTGCGTTCTTAACTGTCACAGTTAGACGAAGCACAACTTCGTAAACACCTTCAGCTAGTTCACGGCTTTGAGTATCAAGATCTAATTTCACATCTGGGTTCCATTCTTTTTGGAACATGTCAGGTGAGTTTGGCGCTTCAAAAGAAACGTCTTTTAGGAAGATACGTTGAATTTGGAAGTTTTGTTGTGCTTCTGTATTTGCTGCTTCAGCCATTTCCGGAGTCCTTTTTTATACTCGTCAATACGAGATTGAATACGCCAGCCATCGTGCTAACCACAGGCTGTATTAAATAAATAGCGGCAGCGTGTTTACCCTACCGCAAAATATGTGCGACTTACTTTTTACCTTTGCTTTTTACTAGCGGTAAATTCGCTTCGTTCCATGCAATTAAGCCATCTTTTAGAACGTTAACGTTAGTAAAGCCTGCTTTGCTTAGGTCATCTGCCGCTGTTTGTGCAGTTTGACCTGTCTTACATACCACTATAATTGGGGCTGATTTATGTTTTTCAAGCTCACCAAGGTTTTGTTCTTTAATTTGGCTTGGTAAAGCGTGAAGTGAGCCCGCAATATGACCTTTACGGTATTCATCACGAGAGCGAATATCAACAAATACACCCTCTTCACGGTTTACTAATACTGTCGCATCATTAATGCCAATGACTTTGTAAGTTGCTGTTTTTTCTTTCACCATTGAACCAATGATGGCAACAACTAAACCCACCCACACTAAAGATAAAATCGGATTACTTGTAAAAAAATCAATATATTGTTGCATTTGCTTCGCTCTGCTTCATGGCTGACTCGCAACCAAGATTAACGGGATTTTTAAAAGATTTTGAGTATACCGTTGTTACCTGTCATGTACAGCACACGGTATTGATTCCGCGCTTCAACTCACTTGTTGACGTAAATAAGTCAGCGCACGCCTCAGTATAAAAGCTAATCACAGCCTTACCTATTAATGAAATAGAAAAAAACTGTGATCTAGGACTTACACTCGAGACAATAAATGCATATATTTTGTCGAATAGGTCACAATACGTCCGACGCTTAGTTTGATCTTCTCCTACAGTTTCTCATCAATTCTGTAGTAAAATTACGTCAAGGGATATTGCAATTACCTTAAAGCTGCCTATTCAATAGACGTTTAAGGCAATTGATATAGATTTATTTTATTCGAAGAGGGACAGGACATGTCTGCGAAGAAACCACTTGCACTT
The DNA here is from genome assembly GCF_009873615.1 of Photobacterium lucens. GTDB lineage: Bacteria > Pseudomonadota > Gammaproteobacteria > Enterobacterales > Vibrionaceae > Photobacterium > Photobacterium lucens. The sequence continues at coordinate 64,761 of NZ_SSMG01000083.1, read as the reverse complement.
GTTATTCTAGATGGTTGGGGCTACCGCGAAGATAATGCGGATAACGCTATTGCTAACGCTAATACGCCAATAATGGATGAGCTATTAGCTCATAGTCCTAATACCCTAATTTCAGCTTCAGGTATCGATGTTGGCCTACCAGATGGTCAAATGGGTAACTCTGAAGTAGGTCACACCAACATTGGTGCTGGTCGTGTGGTATACCAAGATCTTACTCGTATCACTAAAGCGATCAGCGACGGTGAATTCTTCGAAAACGCGGCACTGGTTTCTGCTATCGATAAAGCAGTAAACGCAGGTAAAGCGGTTCATATCTTAGGTCTTCTATCTCCAGGTGGCGTACACAGCCACGAAGATCACATTGCTGCAGCCATTGAAATGGCAGCACAACGTGGTGCAGAGAAGATCTACCTTCACGCATTCCTAGATGGTCGTGATACTCCACCTCGTAGCGCGAAAAATTCACTAGTTCGTTTCAATGAGCTATTTGAAAAACTAGGTAAAGGTCGTACTGCTTCTCTTATCGGTCGTTACTACGCTATGGACCGCGATAACAACTGGGATCGCGTTGAACAAGCTTACAACCTACTAACTGCAGCTAAAGCTGAATACACAGTAGCAAACGCGGTTGACGGTCTAGCTGCAGCTTATGAGCGTGACGAAAACGATGAATTCGTTAAAGCAACAGAAATCCGTGCTGAAGGCCAAGAAGCAGCAATCATGGAAGATGGCGACAGCGTTATTTTCATGAACTACCGTGCTGACCGTGCTCGTGAAATCACCCGTGCATTCGAGCCAAGCTTCACTGCATTTGAGCGTGCACAGTTCCCTCAACTATCTGATTTCGTAATGCTAACGCAATACGCTGCAGACATTGAGCTAACAACAGCATTCCCACCTGCAAGCCTAGATAACACGCTAGGTGAGTGGCTATCGAAGAAAGGCAAAAAGCAGCTACGTATCTCTGAAACAGAGAAATACGCACACGTTACTTTCTTCTTCAACGGTGGTGTTGAAAATGAGTTTGACGGTGAATCACGCCAGCTTGTTGCTTCACCAAAAGTAGCAACTTACGATCTACAGCCTGAAATGAGCGCACCAGAGCTAACTGAAAAGCTTGTTGCAGCAATCAAAGGCGGTGAATTTGACATGATCATCTGTAACTACCCTAACGGTGATATGGTTGGTCACACTGGTGTTTACGATGCAGCAGTAAAAGCTTGTGAAGCACTAGATACTTGCCTAGGTAAAGTAGTAGCGGCAATCAAAGAAGCTGACGGTCAACTATTAATCACGGCTGACCACGGTAACGCAGAAATGATGGTTGATCCGGCAACTGGCGGTATCCACACTGCGCACACTAACCTACCAGTACCACTGATTTACGTAGGTGGTAAAGACTTAGAGCTTAAGTCTGGTGGTAAGCTGTCAGATCTTGCACCAACGATGCTTTCACTAACAGATATGGAAATCCCTACAGAGATGTCTGGTCAGGTGCTATACAATCTGAAATAATTATCTCCATGCGAGATATGATTAGAAAACATCTAAACAAAAAAATCCGCGCCAGTGCATTATGCACTGGCGCTTTACTATGCATGGCATTTGCCGTTCCATGTGCAGCGTCCAGTCAAAACCAGCTCGACGGCGTAAAACAGGAAATCTCACGTCAAAAAAGTCAACTGGCAAGCAAGCAAAAGAAATTCGATGGCTTGCAACAAGAGTTAAAACAACACGAACTGAACATTGCCAAAGCAGCAAATAATATTCATGCGACTAACAATCAATTAGCCACCATTAAGCGTTCGATTGATAAATTAAACAAGGAACAAGCAGCACTAGAGCAAAAGCAACAGCAACAAAAGGCGGTTGTCGCTTCCCTACTCAATGCTCAGTATCGTCAAGGCCAAGACAGTGATATCGCCAGCCTCCTTAGCGGTGAAGATTCAACTCGTCTTGATCGCATGACCACCTATGCAGAGCACATCAGTAAAGCCCGTGTCGAAGCCATTGACGCCCTCGATGCCACGCAAACTGAAATTCAAATGAAAGTGCATGAGCTTAAAGAGCAAAAAACAGAGCAACAACAAGCACTCAATACGCTTAAACAGCAAAAACAAACGCTCGATCAACAACAGCAATCACGCCAGCAAACGCTGACAACGATCAAAAAGCAGATCGCCAGTGATAATGAAGATCTTGCTGAGCTACAAGCCAACGAAAAACGCATGATTGCGGCAATTGCCAAAGCCAAAGCAGAAGCAGAGCGCCGTGCCCGTGAAGAAGCGGCACGTATTGCCCGTGAAAAAGCAGCAGCAGAAGCGCGAATTAAAGCGGCGAAAGAAGCCAAAGCGCGCGCAGCAGCAGAAGCTGAAGCCCGTGAGATTGATCGTCAATATGCAAGCCAAAATGCACGTGTGCCGATGGATGGCCTTGCTCGTCATAAAGGCAAGCTTTACTGGCCAGTGAAAGGGCCTATCCTGCATAACTATGGCTCATTACAGCGTGGTCAGTTGCATTGGAAAGGCATGGTATTTAGTAAGCCACTCGGCAGTCAGGTTCGAGCAATATACTCAGGTCGGATCATCTTTGCTGATTGGCTACGAGGCTACGGTTTGATGATCGGTATCGATCACGGTAAAGGTGACATGAGTTTCTATGGCTACAACCAAACCCTACTGAAAAAAGTCGGTGATACGGTTCAAGCCGGTGAGCCTATTGCCCTTGTGGGTGACAGTGGTGGTCAGGAGCAGCCTAGCCTCTACTTTGAAATCCGCCGTAAAGGTCAGCCAATCAATCCAAAACCTTGGCTGAACTAAGCGCAATATCAACATAAACAAAAAAGGTTGGCGATATCACTATCCCAACCTTTTTTATTAACAGTTATTTTCGGGCAACCTTAACGGTCTGCTTGCTGCTCTTTTTGCTTATAGTACTGCTTTAGTCCTTCAACACGTTCACGTCCCATTGGTGTCGCTAACGGCCTCACAATATTCAATATTTGGATCACGCCTTTATAAATCACGGTTGGCGTAATTTTCGCACCAACAACCTGCGTGGTTTGATAACTGATCCAACTCGATGCCACCATCAATAAAGTATCGGCTAAGGTTTTTAGATCGTCATCGTCAATATCAACCAGACCACCTTCTTTTAAGCTCTGCATCAACACCGCAATATTACTGCGTAACTGTACCTGTGCAGCAAGGTACTTCTGTTGCAACTCGGGATCACGACGTAAGATGTCAGGCAAATTGGCGTAAAAGAAGCGATAACGCCACATCAGCAAAAACATCGCATCTAAGTAACTCAACAAGCTTTCTGTACTTTCTGCTTCACTACGAGGTTGAAAACTCACTTGCAAATCCGTTGCATACAAATCGAAAATGCTATGAATAATTTGCTCTTTATTGCGAAAGTGATAGTAAAGGTTACCCGGACTTATCGCTAAATCAGCAGCAATATGGTTGGTTGTTACGTTTGGCTCACCATTGTCGTTAAATAACGCTAATGCCGCATGAATAATTCTGTCTCGGGTTTTCATTTCATTGACTTCCTTCGCCCTTCTGCTGCATATAATGTTATCATAAGTTAACGTTTTTTTGGCTTGTCGCTCTATAACTACAAGCCGTTATTTCATCAATGAAGGATTTCTCCCATGATAATTGTGACTGGCGGCGCCGGCATGATCGGCAGCAACATCGTAAAAGCCCTCAACGAGCAAGGTCGTAACGATATTTTAGTGGTGGATAACCTCAAAGACGGTACTAAATTTGCCAACCTTGTCGATTTAGATATTGCTGATTACATGGATAAAGAAGACTTCATCACCCAAATTATGGCGGGTGATGAGTTTGGTCACATTGATGCCATCTTCCATGAAGGTGCTTGCTCTGCAACCACTGAGTGGGACGGTAAATACATGATGCTAAACAACTATGAATACTCAAAAGAGCTATTACATTATTGTTTAGAGCGTGAAATTCCATTCTTATACGCCTCTTCTGCCGCAACCTATGGTGGCCGAGATCATGACTTCATTGAAGAAAAGCCTTATGAAGGTGCGCTAAACGTCTACGGTTACTCAAAACAGCAATTTGATAACTACGTACGCCGCATTTGGCAAGATGCTGAAACACATGGCGAGAAACTCTCTCAGATCACTGGTTTCCGTTACTTCAATGTTTATGGTCCTCGTGAGCAACACAAAGGCAGCATGGCTTCTGTCGCTTTCCATCTCAACAGCCAAATCAACGCTGGCGATAACCCTAAACTGTTTGAAGGCTCAGAGGGCTTCAAACGTGATTTCGTCTATGTTGGTGACGTTTGCAAAATGAACTTGTGGTTCCTAGAAAATGGCGTATCAGGCATTTTTAACTGCGGTACAGGCAACGCAGAGTCTTTCCAAGCTGTCGCTGATGCTGTCGTAAAATTCCACGGTAAAGGTAAGGTAGAATCTGTTCCGTTCCCTGAGCACTTAAAAGGGCGCTACCAAGCTTATACACAAGCCGATCTCACCAAAGTACGTGCAGCAGGTTACCCTGAACCGTTTAAATCAGTAGCCGAAGGCGTTGCTGAATACATGGCTATTTTAAATAAATAATAACGATATGATTGATAACCATTACGACAAACAAGCCTATAACCCACAGTTTGAGTGGTCGTTTTTACATCCTAAATACTGGAGAACGTGGTTTGCAGTATTGCTGGCATCATTTTTTTGCTTATTGCCACATAAGGTACGTCACGCTATTGCTAGTACCTTTGCTAAACAAGCGATCAAGCTTAATAGTAAAGCGAATCACCGCGCACGTGTAAATTTGCAAATGTGCTTTCCAGAAAAAACAGAGGCTGAGCGTGAAGCTATTTTGCTGCAAAGCATCACCACTGCAGGTACGTTTTTACTGGGCTTTGCCTCATTAAGTGTGCGCAGCAAATTCTGGTTAGAAAACAATACTGTGATCCGTGGAATGGAGAACCTCACCACACTGACCGATCAACAGCAAAGTGTGATCTTATTGGTTCCGCATACGTGGGCAATTGATATTCCAGCAGTACTGCTCGCATCACGTGGTTTGCCAGTATCTGCCATGGCGAAAAAGCAGAAAAACCCGGTCTCAGACTGGTTGATGCATCGTCAACGCGTGCAATACGGTGGTCGTGTTTATGAACGAAGCGGTGGCATTAAACCATTTATCAAATCAATTCGTGAGGGCTACTTAGGTTATTACCTACCCGATGAAGATCTTGGCCCAGAGCACAGTGTATTTGTTGATTTCTTCGGTACAACTAAAGCAACGATGTCCGGTCTTGGCCGACTGTCTAAACTCAGCCGTTCAAAGATTGTTCCACTGTTTGCGATGTACAACAGCGAGACGGGCAAATATGAATTAGATTTTTACCCCGCTCTGCCTTTTCCTAGTGAAACAGAAGAGCAAGATGCCCGCATGATGAACGAATGTATTGAGCAATACGTTGGTGAACGTCCAGAACAATATATGTGGATTCTGCGTTTATTGAAAACACGTCCGAATAGTGATGAAAATCCATATCAGGTAAAAAAATAAAATGACTCTTCCTCGCTTTTTAAATCGTGAAATAATCATAAGCTTGCTCGTCGCAAGCTTTCCTATTTTGTGCCTTGCATATGGTAAAGGCTATAACTTACCTCCCATTTTATTATTAGTAGCTGCGCTTGGTTTTTGTTGGCAATTCAAAAACGTTAACTATACAAAACAGGTAAAATGGATATTAGGTAGCTTTAGTATTTACTTTCTCACCTATTTAGCCTCGACACTTTATTACGGTGGTAGCTTTTCTGAAATCGATATGCCTAGTCGTTTTGTATTAGTACTACCTATATTTCTATTACTACTACTATATCCACCGAAAGTTAATATCTTGACTTCAGGTTTTATCATCGGTTCGATCATTGCGGGTATTGTAGCAATGATTCACATTTATGATTTTAAAACAGGCAGAGCCTTTAGTGATTTATACAAAAGTATTCACCCATCATTAAAAGGCTATATGCCTATTCAGTCTGGTAATATGGCGATGACATTGGGATTAATCAGTCTCACCATTAGTCTCTATTATCTAGACCAAAAATCATGGTGGAAATTTACGCTCAGCTTAATTGCAGCACTTTTAGGTATCTATGCCAGTTTTCTTTCAGGAAGTCGTGGCGGGTGGATATTTTTACCTATTGCTATCACTTATTTAGCCTTCAGCAATCGTCAATTGATTTCTAAAAAAATAGCTATAGTCAGCATTATTGTTCTTGGAATTGCCGTGTTTTCTCTTAGCCAGAATACGGAAATAAAAACACGTTTAAATGAAGCTACCCAAGAGATTGTGCAGTATCACAAAGGCCACGATGAAACCTCTTCTTTAGGTGCTCGGTTTGAACTTTGGAAAAGCGCTATTTACACCACAGAACAGCACCCTATTATTGGTGCTGGTTACCAAGGTCGAGAAACTCTAAGAGAGAAATGGGCACATGAAGGCCTGGTGAATGCACAAGTGATTAAAAACTTTTTAGATTCACACTCCCATAATCAATTCTTAGAAGATTTATCTGTCCGTGGTGTTATTGGACTAACTGCACTACTCGCTATTTTTATTATTCCTCTAAGTATCTTTGTAAAAAACCATCGTATTGCAAACTCATCTCAACAGAAAATGATCAACCAATGCGGTGCTATCAGTGTGATCATGATGGTAGGTTACTGTTTGTCGCAGGCTATGTTCCGTCATAATTCGGGAATGATTTTCTATTCACTAATGACAGTCATTCTTCTAGCTACAAGCATTTCAATGAGAGAGAAACAATCATGAGAATACTCATATTAAGTTCTTATTTAGATGCTTGGAACAGCGTTAGACCCGAAGCCGAAATGTGTATCGAAATGGTCAAGCAAGGCCATGACGTCACTATTATCACCCAAGGTGATGCACCTTATGTCGAGCGCTTTCGTGAAGCAGGTATTACGGTTATTGATTGCTACCCAAGTCGTAAAATTTGCTTTAAAACCATCAAGACCATTCGTCATGAACTGCGTCAACACCATTATGATGTGGTGTATGCGCTAAATTCCAAAACTATTCCGAATGCAGCATTTGCTTGTATTGGTTTCCCTGATACAAAACTTATCAGCTACCGTGGCACGGTTGGCGGTATTTATCGTCATGATCCTTCATCGTATTTAACGCATCTTCATCCTCGCGTGAATGGGATTTCTTGTGTCGCAGAAGCGGTTACAGAATCCGTGAGAAGCGTTGTTAAGTTAGCACCTGAAAAAGTCCAAACCATTTATAAAGGTCACGACTTAGCTTGGTATCAAGCAGATGCTCTGCCGCGAGAGCAACTAGGCTTAACCGATGATGATATTATTGTTACCTGTGTTGCCAACGCACGTAAATCCAAAGGCGTTCATGTTCTACTAGATGCGGCTAAGCAATTAGCCGATATCGACAATCTGCATCTGGTACTTGTAGGCCGTGATATGGATACGGAAGAGAATGACCAATTGGCAACAGCGAGTGGTATGCAAGATCGTATTCACTTTTTAGGTTATCGTTCTGATGTGCCTGAAATCATGGCGACATCCGATATCCAAGTACAACCATCAATTAGCGGTGAAGGTCTCCCTAAAACCATTATTGAAGCGATGGCGATGGCAAAACCGTCGGTTGTGACGACCACTGGTGGCAGTAAAGAGCTGGTAGAAGAAGGTAAAACTGGATTTGTGGTTGAAACCAATGATCCTCAAGCATTAGCTGATAAAATTAAGCTATTAGCGCACTCAAAAGAAACCCGAATTGAAATGGGAAAAAATGCACAACAACGCTTACAAACACATTTTTCAATTCAAGAAACAACCAAGCAACAGCTGAACTTCTTTCAAAACGTATAAATCAACGGTTGTAATGTGAAAATATTAATTATTGGCCCATCTTGGGTTGGCGACATGGTGATGTCGCAATGCCTTTATACCGAGCTTAAAAAGCTTCACCCTGAAGCCATCATAGATGTCATGGCACCGGGCTGGTGTAAGCCTGTACTTGAACGTATGCCGGAAATCAATCAAGCGATTGAAATGCCGCTTGGACATGGCGATCTCAATCTATTTGCTCGCTACCAATTAGGTAAAATTCTGCGTGATGACAACTATGATCATGCGTATGTTTTACCTAACTCTGCCAAATCCGCATTAGTACCGCTGTTTGCAAAAATCCCAGTTCGTACCGGCTGGAAAGGCGAAATGCGTTATGGCTTACTCAATGATCTACGCAACAACAAAAAAGCATTCAATTTGATGATTGAGCGTTATATTGCGCTGGCCCATCCGGCAAATGAAATGACAGGCTCTGGCTGTTTAACAGACATGCCATATCCTAAGCTCACCATTGATGCCACTGCACAAAATGATGCGTTAACTAAGTTCGGTTTAAACCGAGAAAGAACGGTAATTGGCTTATGTCCCGGTGCTGAATTTGGTCCAGCAAAACGCTGGCCTGAGCAACATTTTGCCAAAGCGGCAGAAATGCTAATTGAGCAAGGACACCAAGTATGGTTATTTGGCTCCGCCAAAGATCGTGAAGTGACTGATAAAATCAAAGCGAGCCTGCCGCAAGAAATGCAAGCGCATTGCCAAAATTTAGCGGGTAATACGTCTTTAATTGAGGCTATTGATTTGCTGGCAGCCTGTACAACCGTCGTTAGTAATGACTCGGGCCTAATGCACATTTCAGCTGCTGTTGGCTGTAATATCGTAGCATTATACGGTTCAACATCACCGGGTTATACGCCACCATTGGCAGAGCATGTTGAAGTCTTGCATACCGATATCAGCTGTCGTCCGTGCTTTAAACGCGAGTGCCCATTAGGTCATTTGAAGTGTTTAACCGAGCTGACTCCCGATTTAGTGGTTAATGCGATCAATAAGTTACAACAAGCGTAAGTGAATATGTTACTTAGAATCGTTTACACCCTACTGCTTGCTTTCGTTTCCCCGTTACTTCTGTTTGGGCTATACAAACACAAGCCGGGGAAGCCTCGTTTTGGCGAACGTTGGAAAGAGCATTTTGGTTTTACGCCAGCCATTAATGGTAAAAGTCCTATTTGGATCCATGCCGCATCGGTTGGAGAATCTATTGCGATCACCCCTCTTATCAAAGCGCTAAAAGAGCAATATCCAACACAAGCCATCGTGGTTACGACCACCACCAGCACAGGTGCAGAGCAAATAGCTAAGTTAGGCGATTTGGTCGAGCACCGCTACATGCCAATTGATTTTGCTTGGTGTGTACAAGGTTTTCTAAACGCAGTAAACCCCAAGCTGATGTTGATTGTTGAAAAAGAGCTATGGCTCAACACGCTAGCAACCGTTAAAAAACAGCACATTCCAATTGTGATCACCAATGCTCGCTTATCTGAGCGCTCGGCAAAGCGTTACCAATCAGCGACATTTTTTACCAAGCCTCTGCTCAAAAACGTTGATAGCATTCTTTGTCTTCATCAGGACGATGCACAACGTTTTATCGATATTGGTGCGACCAAAGAGAAGGTTACGGTAACTGGATCGATTAAATACGATCTTACTATCGCACCTACGGTTTTCGAGCATGCGACACAACTGCGATCTCAACTAGGTCAAACGCGCCCAGTGTTGATCGCAGCGAGCACTCATAAAGGTGAAGATGAGCAAGTCTTTAGTGCGTTTAAAACCATATTGCAGCACAACGAAAATGCATTACTCATCATCGTTCCTCGCCACCCTGAACGCTTCAATGATGTTGAAATAATGGCGAAAGAGCAGTTTCAGTTATCCGTTCATCGCCGTACAGATAAAGAGCCATTTTCACCACAGAGCCAAGTCTATTTGGCCGATACTATGGGTGAAATGCTCTTACTGTTGGCTAGCAGTGATGTAACGTTTATGGGAGGCAGTTTGATCGGAGATAAAGTCGGTGGACATAACCTGCTCGAACCTGCAGCCGTAGGAAAACCTGCTATAACAGGCCCTAGCTACTACAACTTTATAGATATTACAGAGCAATTACTTCAAGCGAATGCCATTGAGCTCTGCCAAGATAGCACTGAGTTAGCCAAGCAAGTGATAGCCCTATTTAATAACCCAGAACGTCAGCAAGTGATGGGAGAAAACGGTAAAAAAGTGGTAGAACAAAATCAAGGCGCTGTACAACGTACCATTGATAGTATTACCAACTACCTACATTAAATACGTAGCGATGAGATCAATTCTCATCGCTCGTTTTATCACTGACTATCACCTCGATAGCCATCGCATAGCGCTTGCCAGTCTTGTGGCTGCCATTGAATATTGCGCTTCTTTACTTCTTTGATAAATGAGCGCTCTAAGCGGGCGAGATTGTCTTTTTTCCAACTATCTCCCGATTGCTGGTAACACTTATCAAAATCAATCAGCCAAACTTGCTGATCCATATCAAGCAAGATGTTGTGGGCATTTAAGTCTGTGTGACAAACCTGCAAGTCATGCATTTTACGGATCATGACGCCAATTTGATGCCAAACCGAACTTGGCAAAGAGGATTCGATAAGTAACGCAACGAGATCGCGACTATGAGGAATTTTCTCAACCAAAATATCGGCACGATAAACACAGCCTTTCTTTTCTGCTTTTGCCGCAACAGGACGAGGAACATTGACTCCCTCTTCTCGTAATACTTTTAACAGCATTAATTCAGCATAACTGCGGGTCTTCTCCCAACCAGTAAACCAATAGCTATCACTCACCAGCTTACCAAACAAGCCACCACGACGGTAATGACGTAATGCCATTTCCATCTTATCGCCAGCAACAAACCAAGTGGTGCCTCGCCCTTGTGCCGAGCCGACAATTGCATTTTGTTGACGCCAAAAATCAATATCGAAGCAACAATGCGGATCGACAGTTAAATAGTTGTCATCAAACCATATCATTTGCTGTTCATGGCTAATTTTCTGCACTGCTGTCTTTCTCCTGTCTATTTTGGTTTATTTTACAATTACCAGCACTAACTGCATAATTCGCTGACAACTTTTTATTAGGTATCACTATGGCTTTGTTTACTACTGCGCCTCAATCCATCTGTATTTTACGCCTATCAGCCATTGGCGATGTTTGTCATGCGATCGCTGTAGTACAAGCCATCCAAAAACATTGGCCCGAAACCAGTATTACATGGGTGGTAGGCAAAACAGAAGCTCAGCTTGTAAGTACACTGCCTAATATCAAGGTGGTTAGTTTTGATAAAAAAGCAGGCTGGCAAGGGATCAAAACGGTTTGGCATACTTTGAAAGATCAAAAGTTTGATGCCCTACTCGATATGCAAGTCGCACTGCGTGCAAGCCTGTTATCTTTAGGCATTAAAGCACGCTATAAAGTGGGTTTTTCACGTCAAAGAGCCAAAGAAGGCCAATGGCTATTTACCAATAAAAAACTACCGCAAACCAATGCTCTCCATGTACTTGATAATTTTGCTGAGTTTGCACGCTACCTTGGCGTACCATTTACTGAACCACATTGGCATATCCCACTATCGAGTGAAGACATTGCCTTTGCGCAGCAACATATCAATAAACCGACATTGATCATCTCACCAGCAGCCAGTAAGGATGAGCGAAACTGGCTGACTGAACGCTATGCTGCCGTTGCCGATCATGCCGTTGAGAAGGGATTAAAGGTGATCTTATGTGGCTCACCGACGCAACGTGAGCAAGCGTTGGGTGAATCGATCATACAACATTGTCATCACCCTATTACTAACCTTATTGGTAAAACAAGCCTGATCCAGTTAACTGCACTGCTAAAATGCGCAACCGTAGTTATTGCACCTGACTCAGGCCCAGCCCATTTAGCCACAACACAAGGCACACCAGTGATCGGTTTATACGGGCACAGTAATCCAACACGCACAGGACCTTACCTTAGCCAACAAAATGTGGTGAGTGTGTATCAACAATTTGCAGAAAAACATTACGGTAAACTCGTCTCAGAGCTTCCTTGGGGTGCTCGAATAAAAGGCCGTGATATTATGACTGCGATTTCCGTTGATGATGTGATCACGCAACTTGATACCATCATCGACTCAGCAACTTTGACTCAATCACAGTGAGAAAACAATGAACCAGCAAAACACCACACCAAGCCTTGCTGTGGCACTGATTGTTAAAAATGAAGCCAAGCATCTGGCAGCATGTTTAGACTCAGTAAAAGATTGGGTTGATGAAATCGTGATCCTTGATTCGGGCAGTAGCGATAAAACCGAAACCATTGCCCGTCAATATACCGATAAATTTTTTATCAGTAATGGTTGGCCTGGCTTTGGGCTGCAACGTCAACAAGCACAAACCTTTGTCGAAAGTGATTACATATTATGGCTTGATGCTGACGAACGAGTGACGCCAGAGCTACGTCAGTCTATTCAACAGGCTATTGCAAAGAACCAGCATAATACGGTTTATCAAGTCAATCGTCTTAGCACCGCATTTGGCAAATTTATTCATCACTCTGGTTGGCATCCTGATTGGATTTCTCGCTTACATCGCCGTAATGAAACCCAATATAATGACGTCAAAGTACATGAATCTATTGTGATCCCTGCTAATGGCAAAGTTGAAAAGCTAAGTGGTAATTTAGAACATTACACTTTTGAAGATTTCTTTGAATTTCAGCGCAAACAACAAAAGTATGCAGAGCTTTGGGCTGAAGAAAAGTATTTAAAAGGCAAAAAGTCATCGATTGCCTCTGCTGTTATTCACTCAATATTTAGCTTTATTCGAACTTACATTCTTAAAGCGGGATTTTTAGATGGTAAGCATGGGTTCATCATTGCTTGTATAAATGCCCAATACGTCCTAAATAAATACTTAGGCCTTCACCTTAAGCACAAGAAGTAACGACTATTATGACAACTCGAGTAATTTACCCTGGTACTTTCGATCCTATTACTAACGGTCATTTAGACTTAATTGAACGAGCAGCGGCAATGTTTGATCATGTGATTGTTGGCGTTGCTTTCAATCCAAGTAAAAAACCGCTATTTGATCTTAATGAACGTGTAGAACTGGCGAGTAAAATTACAGCACATTTGAATAATGTAGAAATTGTTGGCTTCTCTGGACTATTGGTTGATTTCGCCAAAGAGCACAACGCTAACATTCTAGTGCGTGGTCTTCGTGCGGTATCCGATTTTGAGTACGAGTTTCAGTTAGCCAATATGAATCGTCGCTTGATGCCAGAGTTAGAAACTGTTTTCTTAACGCCAGCAGAAGAAAACTCATTCATTTCTTCAACCATAGTTAAAGAAGTTGCGCTACATAAAGGTGATGTTAGCCAGTTTGTTGATCCACTGATCACCACTGCATTATTGGAAAAACTCGCTAAATAGATATTAAAAAGGCGCTAAGCGCGCCTTTAATCACTTAAAGCCCAAAATTGGCTTTATTTACAATAAAATAAGATATTAAGTGTAACTTAACTTTATATCAATAATAGCTATAAGCTTTAGCCATTGTAATTTTTATACTATATAAAAGTATCTATCTTACTGTCTTCGATTTATTTTGATAGAATCCACCGTTCATTTATGCAACGAAACAGTAAGCCTAACTAAGGTCATTGATATAATATATGAAAATAGAAGTTATTATGAGCGCATACAATAACGTACGTGATCTAGAGCTCGTTTTAAATGGTTATCTAAATCAATTAGATAATGACTTCTCTTTATGTATTGCTGACGATGGTTCAACACATGAAGTTGCAGACTTAATCCAAAAATACTCTCAGACAAATTTGACTATACGTCATATTTGGCATGAAGATTTAGGATTCAGACGTGCTGCAATTCTCAATAAAGCAATCAAATCAAGCACTGCTGATCATATTGTTTTTACCGATAACGACTGTATTCCTTCACCTTATTTCGTTGCTGATCATCGTAAATTTGCATCACCTAAGCATTATACTGTAGGTATACGTGTATATCTAAAACCTTACTTATCAAATTGTTTTCGCAATGACAGCTTAACGCCATCCCGTTTATTTAACGGTTTTTGGTTGCTATCACAATCCTTAAAAGAACGAGTATCTAAGCCAGAGCAAGCTCTCCGATATCCTGACTTTATTCTTCCATTTATCAATAGATTAAAACCAGATTTAACGATTTTTGGCTCAAATATTGCGATGAGTTTAGATTCTTTATTAAAAGTTAATGGTCTTGATGAAGACTTTGAAGGCTGGGGATATGAAGATACCGATCTACTGTGGCGCCTAGAACAAATAGGATTGACGTCACATGGATCTCTTGGGCGTTGTTGTCAGTACCATCTTGATCACAAAGAAAATGCACCCAACCCCCACGCATTCAATCTTTTTAAACAAAAGCAAGAAGATGGAAAAATTTATTGTGATAACGGAATAAATAAAAAGGCCTAAGATTAGGCCTTTTTATTACTTTTGATAATACTCACGATACCAATCAACAAAGGCTTTTACACCTTCTTTGACTTTCACTTCAGGCTTATAACCCGTTGCTTTAAATAAATCTTCTGTATCTGCGTACGTCATGTAAACATCACCCGGCTGCATGTCCATGAAGTTTTTCTTCGCTTCCATACCTAGCACTTCTTCTAGCGCTTCAATGTAATCCATCAGCTTTACAGGACTACCGTGACCAATGTTATACACTCGATAAGGTGCTGAACTGGTCGCTGGTGAGCCGGCTTCTACCGTCCAATCAGCATTAGGCTGCGGGATCACATCCTGAATACGGATTACACCTTCAACAATATCATCGATATAAGTAAAATCACGACGCATATCGCCATGGTTGTACACATCAATCTCTTTCCCTTCCATGATTGCATTGGTGAATTTAAACAATGCCATATCTGGACGTCCCCATGGGCCATAAACGGTAAAGAAACGTAGGCCTGTGGTTGGTACGCCATAAAGGTGCGAATAGGTATGTGCCATTAACTCATTGGATTTCTTCGTCGCTGCATACAAAGATATTGGGTGATCAACGCTATCTGCCGTATTAAATGGCGTCTTATGATTTAAGCCATATACTGAGCTTGAAGAGGCATAAACAAGATGCTCAACCTTGTTATGACGGCAACCTTCTAAAATCGTTAGATGTCCAACCAAATTACTATCAGCGTACGCCAGTGGATTATCAATTGAGTAACGCACACCCGCTTGTGCCGCTAGATGGATAACACGGTTAAATTGCTGTTCGGCAAATAGATTTGCAATACCGTCACGATCGGCTAAATCTAATCCAATGAAGGTAAAGTTAGGATGAGCAATACGGGCTAAACGTGCTTGCTTGAGTGAGACGTCATAGTAATCGTTAAGATTATCGATACCGACCACTTGATGGCCTTGAGCACATAAACGCTCTGTCACTGCGCTACCAATAAAACCAGCGACGCCGGTAACAAGATATTTCATACTTTATCCTCAATAACGCATCATGCAGCGTTACTCAACCTGAAAACTGCGAGCATAATAACATTTTAGCTCAATCAACGAAGGGAAATCCTAAGCAAACCGACTCAATAAATATGATGGTTAGGTTAACTAAAATCGAACCTACTTCTGGCAATCAGCACAAAACACTGTCGCACGTTGACCGATTTTAGCCTCACTTAATGGCTTACCACACTTTGGACAAGGTTTACCGGCTTGACCATACACCTGCAGCTCTTGTGCAAAATAGCCAGGTTTTCCGTCTGCGTTTTTAAAATCTTTTAATGTCGTACCACCCTGTTGAATGGCAAACGCTAATACCGATTTGATCTCTGCTACCAGCTTAGTCATACGAGCAAGTGAGATTTTTCCAGCCGCACGTTTAGGGTGAATACCTGCGGCAAACAAAGATTCATTGGCATAAATATTACCAACACCAACAACCACATGATTATCCATAATAAATTGTTTTATTGCGGTACGTTTCCCTTGAGCTTTTTGATGCAAATATTCCTCGTTAAATTCGTCACTCAGCGGCTCTGGACCCATTTTCTCAAGCACAGGGTGTGTTACCCCTTTCTCTTCCCATAACCACGCACCAAAGCGCCTAGGATCGTTATAACGCAGTACTTCGCCACTAGTTAGCACCAAATCAACATGATCATGCTTTTCAACTGGAGTTCCAACGGGCAAAACACGTAAACTGCCAGACATGCCTAAATGCACAATGGCATAGCCAGCATCGGTTTCTAACAGCAAGTATTTAGCTCTTCGAGTTACCCTGCGGATCACTTGTCCCTCAATCGCTTTGATGGCGTCAGGGATAGGCCAGCGCAGTCGAGGGTTACGAATAATGATTTCTTTGACAGTTTGATCAACGACATGAGGAGAGATCCCCATTCGGCTCACTTCCACTTCAGGTAATTCAGGCATGACTCATCTCGTTTTATTTGTTATTTGATAAAGATGTCGGGAACAGATAATCGGCAGCAACCGACACAGCGACCCAATGTTGACCATTATTAAACAGCCAAAACTTAGGCAAAGTATATACTGTTAATCGAATAGGCTCTGCTTGCTGCTTCCCCCACACTTCCACGGTTTGCGGTGGTGGTAGCTGTAAACTCAACTTTGATATTGTTGCTTCATCCACCACAGTGCCTTGTAGATGTTGCCAACGTTGTACTAATTCACTGGCTGAAATCGATAAGTTAGACGAGCTTTGCCACTGCCCATTACTTTGCTTAAGCGTGAAATAAGGGAAAACAACCCGCTGAATCAAAAGATCGGGCGAGAGGACAAAAACAGTATTAGGGATATTGCTAGCTTGCTCGGTAACAACCTGCGTCACCGAATCTTTAGGTGCAAATCGTTCGCGAAGTAAATCTGGCAATTTAATTATCGCGATAAAGCACAGCACCCCAATGATGATGATGTTATTCCAGCCACGTCGAGTTAAGCGCATTCATCCATTCCTGTCTTATCTTAATGAGAATAAAGATAACACTGGTTAAGTCATTGCACCATTGGCTGATAAATAACTAACAGAAAAGTCGTCAGTGAAGGGAAATTAGAAAATAACAGATATAAAAAAACCCAGCGAAGCTGGGTTTTTATCAAAGAGTGATAAAACCAATTACTTGATTTTAGCTTCTTTGTAAAGCACGTGCTGGCGAACTACTGGATCAAATTTCTTGATCTCAAATTTGCCTGGCATGTTGCGCTTGTTCTTGTCGGTAGTGTAGAAGTGGCCTGTACCAGCAGATGATACTAGACGGATCTTCTCACGAATGCCTTTAGCCATTCTTCAAATCCTCTTAAACGTTCTCACCGCGAGCACGCATTTCACCAAGAACGACATCAATGCCTTTCTTATCGATGATACGCATGCCTTTCGCAGAAAGGCGTAGTTTAACGAAGCGTTTTTCGCTTTCTACCCAGAAACGATGAGTTTGCAGGTTCGGCAGAAAACGACGCTTGGTGGCATTACGTGCGTGTGAACGGTTGTTACCCGTTACAGGACGCTTACCAGTTACTTGGCATACTCGGGACATTACTGTCTTCTCCAAATCGTTTCAGCTCGATATCTACTGTGGAAAATTCACTGCAAAAAAATATTTCACAGATAACCACAGCTATCAAAGGTCGCGCATTATACTAAGTCAAAACCAGTTGCTCAAGTCCCGAGCAGATTCTTTCTCACTTTTTTAACGAAACTTTGGCTATTTTATAGCCAACCTCGCTCAGCGAAAGAGACAATCTCCCCGTCACCAATAACAAAATGATCAAGAACACGAATATCGACCAAAGCCAGCGAATCGCTGATTTTGCGGGTTATTCGACGGTCTGCCTGACTAGGTTCAGCGACGCCTGACGGGTGATTATGCGCTAAAATGAGCGCCGCTGCATTAAGTTCTAGCGATCTTTTTACAACTTCACGCGGATAAACGCTCGCGCAATCGATAGTTCCTTCAAATAATATCTCTCCGTTGATCACCCGATGTTGGTTGTCTAGAAACAGGATATAAAAGGCTTCTCGGTGTTTATCTCGCAATTTTTGCGCCAAATATCGACGGGTATTTTGCGGACTAGTGAGCACATCATCTTTTTTTAACGTTTCTTCTAAATATCGCTCGCCTAACGCCAAAACGGCCTGCAAAAGTGCAAATTTTGCCGGTCCCAATCCTTTCATCTGGCAAAATATCTGTTTTTCTGCCCCTAACAGCGAACGCAACGAGCCAAACTCATCAAGCAAATGGGTGGCTAACTCCAACGCATTCATCCCTTGGGTACCAGTGCGTAAAAAAATGGCTAATAATTCGGCATCCGTTAATGCATCTGAGCCATGAGATAATAATTTCTCTCGCGGACGTGAAGCCTCTGGTAGTTGCTTAAGTGACATAACCTCTCCCTTTGATATGTCATAAGCAAAACAGTTACGACCAATTTCACAACCAAGATAAATTGGGTTTTAGAAAATCTTCACAGCCCAAAAGTAACCAATAAAAATCACAGTACTCAAATTGCGAGACAGACAATGTTCTATCCCCGTAAGAGTTGATCCCAACCGATGATCACAAACCACTTTGATGGTATCTTGTTGCCAATTTTATAGCCCAAAGAGACAGGCAGACTGATGCAAACACTGGCAGGAAAAAAAATCCTTCTCGGCATTAGCGGCGGTATCGCTGCTTACAAATGTGCAGAACTCACTCGACGTTTAATCGAGCGTGGTGCACAGGTTCATGTCGTGATGACCAAGGCAGCCAAAGAATTTATTACCCCACTGACCATGCAAGCTGTATCAGGTCACCCTGTCGCTGATAGCTTACTTGACCCCTCTGCTGAAGCATCAATGGGACATATTGAACTGGCGAAATGGGCTGATCTTGTTTTACTGGCTCCTGCGACTGCCGACTTGATTGCTCGCGTGAGTGCTGGCATGGGTAACGACTTACTCTCAACCCTATGTCTTGCTACTGACGCCCCTATTGCGGTAGCACCTGCGATGAATCAACAGATGTACCGCAACATTGCCACCCAAGAGAATATCGCTACGTTAAAGCGCCGAGGTTTTCAGATTTGGGGACCTGCAAGCGGTGAGCAAGCCTGTGGTGATGTTGGTCCTGGCCGCATGTTAGAGCCAATGCAACTCGTTCACTTATGTGAAGACTTCTTCCTGCCGCAAGACCTTAGTGATCTAAACATTGTGGTGACGGCAGGTCCAACCCGAGAAGCTATTGATCCGGTACGTTATTTAAGTAACTACAGCTCAGGGAAGATGGGTTATGCCATAGCTCAAGCTGCCGCTAAACGTGGTGCAAATGTCACGCTGATCAGTGGCCCTGTTAACTTAGCGACACCCAATGGGGTTAATCGCGTTGATGTTAAAAGCGCCCAAGAGATGCACCAAGCCGCATTGGAGCATGCGGTAAACAACCACATTTTTATTGCTTGTGCGGCTGTTGCTGATTTTCGTCCAGCTCACGTGGCTGAGCAGAAGATGAAAAAACAAGATGGTCATGATGAGATGGTAATTCAACTTGTGAAAAATCCTGACATCGTGGCAAGCATTGCTGCGCTTACAGACAGTCGCCCATTTACGGTTGGCTTTGCCGCTGAAACCCAAAATGTGGAGCAATATGCCCGTGGCAAACTGGCAAATAAAAATCTTGATGTGATTTGTGCTAACGATGTATCAGTTCAAGGACAAGGCTTTAACAGCGATAGCAACGCCCTACATCTGTATTGGCCTAACGGAGATAAAGCCTTACCACTGGCGGCAAAATCCGAGCTTGGGCTGCAATTAATCAACGAAATTGTTAATCTTTACCAACAAGCGAACCACTAGAGCTAACTATGAATAGTATCGATCTTAAAATTCTTGACCCTCGTGTCGGTAACGAATTTCCACTACCTGCTTACGCGACTGAAGGCTCAGCTGGCCTTGATTTACGTGCATGTCTAGATGAAGTCCTAACAGTCGCACCGGGTGAAACTCACCTTGTTCCGACGGGCCTTGCTATTCACATTGGCGATCCAAACCTTGCAGCAACCATTTTGCCACGTTCAGGTTTAGGTCATAAACACGGTATCGTATTAGGGAACCTTGTTGGCTTAATTGACTCTGATTACCAAGGTCAACTTATGGTATCAGTGTGGAACCGTGGTGATACTACATTTACCATTGAGCCTGGCGATCGCATTGCTCAGCTGGTATTCCTCCCTGTAGTACAAGCGCAATTTAATATCGTTGAAGATTTTAATAGCACCGAGCGTGGCGAAGGTGGCTTTGGTCATTCAGGCCGTAGCTAGTCCATTGATGTTAAAAAAGCGTGATCTGGTAAGTCTTGTATTATCCATTTTGATGATAAGATGAGCACCACGTATGACAGCAAAAGCGCAAGCATTTTCGCCTGCGCTTTTTTTGCGGATAAAAGTTCATACATTTCTATTGCGCTACTTTTCACAACGCCAAGGCATCGCTAAGATAGGCGGGTTTCACACTGTCCATGGACAGTCTCATTTTGTAAAGGAACGATAATTCATGGCAGGCACCAAAAAGAACAATCGCCGCGAAGAAATACTTCAGTGCTTAGCGCACATGCTGGAGTCAAATCAAGGCAGTCAACGTATCACCACTAAAATGCTAGCCGCGAATGTTGGAGTCTCAGAAGCCGCACTCTACCGCCATTTCCCAAGCAAAGCGCGTATGTTTGAAGGCTTAATTGAATTTATCGAAGATTCAATTACCACTCGTATTAACCGCATTTTAGATGACGAAAAAGATACGCTGAATCGCTTACGTATGGTGATGCAGTTCATTCTAATGTTTGCTGAGCGTAACCCAGGCCTGACTCGTATCATGACGGGCCATGCTCTGATGTTTGAACAAGATCGTCTTCAATCTCGTATTAATCAACTGTTCGAACGTGTTGAATCTCAGCTTCGCCAGATCTTAAAAGAGCGTAAATTACGTGAAGGTAAAGGCTTTCCAATTGATGAGTCAGTTTTAGCAGCACAGCTTCTAGGTCAAGTAGAAGGCAGCTTAAACCGCTACGTTCGCTCGAGCTTTAAGTACAAGCCAACAGCAAACTTTGATGATTACTGGACGCTATTAAGCGCACAGCTAAACTAAACAAACCTAGCAACAAACAAAAAAGCGAGAGCCTTAGCCCTCGCTTTTTTATTATTCATTACAAATGTTGTTACACACCGAACTCTGCACGGTACGCTTTTACCGCTTCAAGGTGTTGCTCCATACCCGCTTGCTCAGAAAGGTATGTCACCACATCGCCTAACGAGACAATCGAAATCACCGCACAACCAAAGTCACGCTCAACTTCTTGAATTGCTGATAGCTCACCTTGACCTTTTTCCTGACGATCAATAGCAACCAGCACACCCGCTAAATCAGCGCCATTTGCTTTAATGATTTCCATTGATTCACGAATTGCTGTACCAGCAGTGATCACGTCATCGACTAACATGATACGGCCTTCTAGCGCACTGCCGACTAAGTTGCCACCTTCACCATGGTTTTTAGCCTCTTTACGGTTAAAACAGTATGGCGTGTCTACATCATGATGATCAGCCAGCGCAACCGCCGTTGTTGTTGCAATTGGAATACCTTTGTAGGCAGGGCCAAATAACACATCAAATTCAATCTTGGCATCAACCAAAGCTTCAGCATAAAAACGACCAAGACGCGCTAAGTCGCGACCGGTATTAAATAAGCCAGCATTAAAGAAATACGGGCTCTTACGACCGGATTTCAGTGTGAACTCACCAAATTTCAATACGCCTTTCTCTAGGGCAAATTCGATGAACTGACGCTGATATGCTTTCATTGTGTCTCCTTAAACTACTTCTCTGTGTTTTAACAATGTACCTGTTACCTAAACTTATGCTTTGGTAACCACCAAAACAGACATGCACTCCGCACGGAACTCTGCTTTAGGCAAAAAAAAGCGGCTCCCAATAGGAACCGCTTAAAAATTAATTTTCCAACGCTTGTTTCTGCATTGAAATAATGTCGCTAATGCCGTCTTTCGCTAACGCCAGCATTGCTAGTAATTCTTCGTGACTGAAAGCTTCACCCTCGGCTGTGCCTTGGATTTCAATCATCTTACCTTCTTCAGTCATCACCACGTTCATGTCGGTTTCAGCCGCTGAATCTTCAAGGTATTCCAAATCGCAAATTGGCTCACCGTTGTAAATACCAACAGAAACCGCAGCCACCATCCCTTTTAGTGGATTCTTTTTGATCATGCCTTTTTCTAGCATGTAGTTGATGGCATCAACCAGTGCCACCATCGCACCTGTAATAGATGCCGTGCGTGTGCCACCATCGGCTTGGATCACATCACAGTCAACCGTGATCATCTGCTCGCCTAGCACTTCCAGATCAACCGCTGCACGTAAGCTACGTGCGATCAAACGTTGGATTTCCATCGTACGACCACCTTGCTTACCATTCGCAGCTTCACGACGGTTACGAGTGTGAGTCGCACGTGGCAACATACCGTATTCAGCTGTCACCCAACCTTGACCTTTACCTTTTAACCAACGCGGAACATTTTCTTCTACACTCGCCGTACAAATAACTTTGGTATTGCCAAACTCGACCAGTACTGAACCTTCAGCATGAGCCGTGTATTGACGAGTAATAGTGATTGGACGAACTTGATTCGCACTTCTTCCGCTTGGACGCATCGGGATTTCCCTTTGGCTGGATGATATTAACCGGCGATTATAACGATAACTCCATTCCAGTGCACGAGAAAACGATACCGTAAATAGACAAACAGTAGCCCCCCGATGCCAATATCGCATATAATCTCTACACCCGGTAACGACGCACCCATTGATTAATTACCAAGACTTATCGTGGGTAACGGTAAGTTCGTCGTCGCACCATTCACAACCTTAAGGTCAACAAGCCATGATCCATAGTATGACTGCGTATGCCCGTCGCGAAATTAAAGGCGATTGGGGTACTGCTGTGTGGGAAATCCGCTCAGTAAACCAGCGTTATCTTGAAACTTACATTCGTATGCCTGAGCAATTCCGTAGCTTAGAGCCAGTATTGCGTGAGCGTTTCCGTAAACGTCTTGCTCGCGGTAAAGTTGAATGTAACCTACGTTTTGAAGCCAACATTGCAGCAAACACTGAGCTAACCATCAATGAAGAGTTAGCAAAACAAGTGATTCACGCGGCGAAATGGGTAAAAGAGACTGCGGGTGAAGGTAACATTGGCCCATTCCAAGTACTTAACTGGCCGGGTGTGATGGAAGCACCAGAGCAAGATCTCGATACAATCAACAAAGATCTACTGGCTGGGTTTGAATTAGCTATTGATGATTTCATCGCGGCACGTGCTAGCGAAGGTGAAAACATGAAGCAGCTGATCGACCAACGTCTTGATGCGATTTCTGCAGAAGCGACCAAAGTACGCAGCATGATGCCAGAAATCATCAACTGGCAGCGTGAGCGCATTATGTCTCGCCTAGAAGAAGCCAAAGTTGACCTTGATGCTAACCGCATTGAGCAAGAGCTGATCATGCTCGCGCAAAAGAGCGATGTCGCAGAAGAGCTAGATCGCCTAGATTCTCACGTCAAAGAAACCCAGAAAATCTTAGCTAAAGGTGGCGCTTGTGGCCGTCGTTTAGACTTTATGATGCAAGAGTTCAACCGTGAATCGAACACCCTAGCATCAAAATCGATCAATACTGAAGTCACCGCATCGGCTGTAGAGCTAAAAGTGCTTATCGAGCAAATGCGCGAACAAATTCAGAACATCGAATAACTGTCATCGTTTTAACATCAAGGGAGCTTAGGCTTCCTTGATGATTTATATATAAATAGCTTCCGTTATGAAAATCCCATCAAAGCCAACTAGGCTTAAGCTATATTCAGCAAAAAGATGAATTTTCCAACAACTAGCTAATTTCAATTATGCGCAGATCATGATAATCTTCGCGCCCTTCTATCACTGAGTGAAAATAGGCAATGAGCAAAGGTACTCTATACATCGTGTCGGCCCCAAGCGGTGCTGGTAAATCAAGTCTGATTAATGCCCTTCTTGAAACTAACCCGACCTATGACATGAAAGTATCCGTGTCCCATACCACTCGCGGCATGCGCCCGGGCGAAGAGCACGGTGTTCATTACAATTTCGTTAGCGTAGAAGAATTTACTGACTTGGTAGAACAAGGTGCATTCCTTGAACATGCGGAAGTATTCGGCAACTACTATGGCACTTCACGTCCATGGATCGAAGCGCAATTAGCAAAAGGTATCGACGTATTCCTTGATATCGATTGGCAAGGTGCGCGTCAAATTCGCAAACTGATGCCAGCGGCTAAGAGCATCTTCATCCTACCACCATCAAAAGAAGAACTAGAACGTCGTCTAAATACACGCGGTCAAGACAGCGAAACTGTTATTGCCCGCCGTATGCAAGAAGCACGTTCTGAGATCTCTCATTTCGATGAATACGATTACGTTATCGTTAATGACGATTTCGATGTTGCTTTAATTGATTTTAAGGCAATTATTCGTGCAGAACGATTGAAGCAAGACAAGCAAGCTGCTAAATATAAAAGCATGTTGTCTGCACTACTAGCAGATCAGTAAGTTATTTTGTACAATTTTCAATCCTAATTTATATAACCACTGGAGTCCTCCATGGCACGCGTAACCGTTCAAGACGCTGTTGATAAAATTGGCAACCGTTTCGATCTGATCCAAATTGCTGCTCGCCGCGCACGTCAAATGCAAACAGGCGGTAAGGATCCACTGGTTCCTGAAGAAAACGACAAGTACACAGTAATTGCACTTCGTGAAATCGAAGAAGGTCTAATTACTAAAGATATCCTAGATGCTCGCGAGCGTCAGGAACTGCAAGAGCAAGAAGCTGCAGAACTAGCAGCAGTTAGTGCTATTGCTGGCGACCACCGTTAATCAGGGAACCGGGCGAATTGTATCTTTTTGATAGCCTGAAAGAAGTCGCAATCGAGTACCTGCCAGAGCCTCAACTAGAGGCTCTTCGGCAGGCTTTTCTCGTTGCTCGCGACGCACACGAAGGGCAAACTCGCTCCACTGGCGAGCCTTATATTATCCACCCCGTTGCGGTTGCTCGCATCTTGGCGGAAATGCGTCTCGATATTGAAACGCTCATGGCGGCATTGCTTCATGACGTTATCGAAGATACCGAGGTCACCAAGGAAGATCTTGCCAGCCGTTTTGGCGACACTGTTGCTGAACTGGTCGATGGCGTATCGAAACTTGATAAATTAAAGTTTCGCGATCGTAAAGAAGCTCAAGCTGAAAACTTCCGCAAAATGATCATGGCAATGGCGCATGACATTCGCGTAATTTTAATTAAGCTGGCTGACCGTACCCACAATATGCGAACCCTTGGCGCACTGCGTCCAGATAAGCGTCGCCGTATTGCCCGCGAAACCCTTGAAATATTCTCTCCTCTTGCCCACCGTCTGGGTATTCATAACATCAAATCTGAACTTGAAGAGCTTGGCTTTGAAGCGTTATACCCAAATCGCTACCGTGTATTAAAACAAGTTGTGGCGGCGGCACGTGGTAACCGTAAAGAGATGATCAATAAAATTCACGCTGAAATTGAGGGTCGCCTCAGTGATGCGGGAATTAATGCCACCGTATTAGGTCGCGAGAAAAACTTGTACTCCATCTATAACAAGATGAAGAACAAAGAGCAGCGTTTCCACTCCATCATGGATATCTATGCTTTCCGTGTGCTTGTGAGTGATTTAGATACCTGCTACCGCGTATTAGGACAAGTACATAACCTGTACAAACCACGTCCTAGTCGCATGAAAGACTATATTGCGATCCCGAAAGCCAATGGCTATCAATCGCTGCATACCTCGCTTGTTGGCCCTCATGGTGTTCCTGTTGAAGTACAAATTCGTACCGAAGACATGGATCAAATGGCAGACAAAGGTGTTGCTGCGCACTGGACCTACAAAGATGGCGAAAGCTCAGGTACTACCGCGCAAGTAAAAGCCCAGCGTTGGATGCAAAGCTTACTTGAACTTCAACAAAGTGCAGGTAGCTCATTTGAATTTATTGAGAACGTAAAATCCGATCTCTTCCCAGATGAGATTTACGTTTTCACCCCGAAAGGCCGTATCGTTGAATTGCCTGTTGGCGCAACCGCGGTAGATTTCGCTTACGCAGTACATACCGATGTCGGTAATGCTTGTGTCGGCTCTCGCGTAGATCGCCAGCCTTACCCATTAAGTAAGCCGCTGAAAAACGGTCAGACCATTGAAATTATCAGTGCTCCTGGTGCGCGTCCGAATGCGGCATGGTTAAACTATGTTGTGACTTCTCGAGCTCGCACCAAGATCCGTCAAGTGCTGAAAACCATGCGTCGTGATGAGTCGATCACTCTCGGTCGTCGTCTACTCAATCATGCGCTTGGCGGCGCTAGCCTTGATAGTATCGCCAGTGAAAACATCACTAAGGTGTTAACTGATCTTAAACTCAATTCAATAGAAGATCTTCTGGCTGAAATTGGTTTAGGTGAAGTCATGAGCGTGGTGATCGCGCGTCGTTTCTTAGGTAATGCTGATGAGCTAACACCAAAAGAAAACGATCGTCGCCTACCGATCCAAGGTGCTGATGGCATTCTGCTCACCTTTGCTAACTGTTGTCACCCAATCCATGGCGATCCAATCATTGCTCATGTGAGTCCGGGTAAAGGCTTGGTTATTCACCGTGAAGAATGTGCCAATGTTCGTGGCTATCGTAAAGAGCCCGATAAGTACATGGCGGTGGAGTGGAGTGAAGATTTCGATCAAGAATTTGTCACTTGTTTGAAAGTCGATATGCAAAACCACCAAGGTGCCTTAGCCGATCTCACCAACACCATTGCAGCTACAGGCTCTAACATCCAAGGCTTAGCAACGGAAGAGAAAGATGGTCGCTTGTACACCATCACAGTGAAGCTCACCACACGTAGCCGAATCCACTTAGCTAACATTATGCGTCGCATTCGAATTATGCCTAATGTTGTACGTGTTGCTCGCCAGAAAAACTAGCGCTTAGCGCTTAGTTTTCATCCTCAAAACGCCCTTTATTGGGCGTTTTGTGTATTTGGCAATAAAGCCTTATTATCATCTACCTATCTCTATTATTTTTTTCTTAGGTATCTCCATGACCCCAGATCGTTTTCAACGTATCCATGAAGTATTGGCAACACGTCAGCCCGATCTGACGGTATGTATGGAAGAAGTTCATAAGCCAAATAATGTCTCTGCTATCATCCGTACCGCTGATGCGGTTGGTGTTCACAAAGTCCATGCGGTGTGGCCTAAAGAAGGCATGCGTGTACTAAGCCACACCTCAGCAGGTGCTCGAAACTGGGTTGAATTAGACACTCACGATTCGATGGTGGAAGCTGTTCAAACGTTAAAAGTTCAAGGCATGCAAGTACTTGCAACCAACCTGTCAGATACTGCGATTGATTTTCGTGACGTGGATTACACCAAGCCGACAGCGATCATTTTAGGTGGCGAGAAAAACGGGATCACTGCCGAAGCACTTTCAATGGCAGATCAAGATATCATTATCCCAATGGTTGGCATGGTACAGTCATTAAATGTATCGGTAGCAAGCGCACTGATTTTGTATGAAGCACAACGCCAACGCCAAAATGCAGGCATGTATGAGCGTGAGAAAACCTTACTGCCTGATGATGTCGTCAACCGTATTTTGTTTGAACGAGGCCACCCTGTGCTCGCAAAAGTTGCGAAGCAAAAAGGCTTACCATATCCACAATTAGATGATGACGGTCAGATTGTGGCAGATGAAACATGGTGGGCTGCAATGCAAGCGAAAAAGGTGAAAACACGCCAACTTGTAACAGATAAGGACGAGTAATGAGTGGACAACTCCTCAATACCATATCGCTAGGTGAACTCTCTGGCGTTGGAGCAAAAATGGCAGAAAAGCTGGAAAAGATTGGGCTTAACAACGTCCAAGATTTGCTGTTTCACTTGCCACTGCGCTATGAGGATCGCACTCGTATTTGGCCAATTAACCGTGCCATGCCGGGGCAACATCTCACCGTTCAAGGTGAAGTCCACCATACCAGTATTACTTTCGGTAAGCGAAAAATGCTGGCGGTAAAAATCGGTGATGGTACTGGCTCGGTAACCCTGCGCTTTTTTAACTTCAATGCGGCGATGAAAAATAGCTTCGCTGAAGGTAAACAAGTTAAAGCCTATGGCGAAATTAAAGGCAGTAAATTCGGTCTTGAAATCATTCATCCTGATTACCGTATTTTCTCAGAGCCAACCGAGCTCAGCGTTGAAGAAACCTTAACGCCAGTGTATCCAACCACTGATGGCTTACGCCAACTAACGCTGCGTAACTTAACCGACCAAGCGCTTAACTTGCTTGATAAAGCCGCTGTCACTGAGCTACTGCCTGAAGGTTTATACGATCGTCAAATGACACTTGCTCAAGCGCTGCGTTTAATGCATCGCCCTACGCCTGATATTTCTCTCGATCAACTTGATGCCGGTAAACACCCAGCCCAGCATCGTTTGATTTTAGAAGAGCTGCTAGCACAAAATTTATCAATGCTGGCACTGCGCAGCAAAGGGCAACAACACAACGCTTGGCCGCTTGCCGCGAAAGATACCTTAAAGCAACAACTACTCGATAGTCTGCCTTTCTCACCAACAGGTGCTCAGCAACGTGTGGTGGCAGATATTGAAACCGATCTTACCAAAGCCCAGCCTATGATGCGTTTAGTGCAAGGTGATGTGGGCTCAGGTAAAACCTTGGTCGCCGCACTTGCAGCGCTACGTGCTATTGAGCATGGCTATCAAGTGGCATTAATGGCACCTACTGAATTGCTGGCAGAGCAACATGCGATCAACTTTACCAATTGGCTTAATCCAATGGGGATCCAAGTAGGCTGGCTGGCTGGTAAGCTTAAAGGTAAAGCCCGTGAAACCGAGCTAACTCGTATTGCTAGCGGCGAAGTGAAAATGGTGGTCGGCACTCATGCGCTGTTTCAAGATCACGTAAAGTTCGACAACTTAGCTTTAGTCATCATTGATGAACAACACCGCTTTGGTGTCCATCAACGTTTAGAGCTTCGTGAAAAAGGCGCAAATGACGGGCGCTATCCACACCAACTGGTAATGACGGCAACACCGATCCCTCGCACATTAGCTATGACAGCTTATGCTGATATGGACACCTCAATCATTGATGAATTACCACCAGGACGAACGCCGATCCAAACCGTGGCGTTGCCTGATGCCCGTCGTGCGGAAATCATTGAGCGTATTCGTTCAGCTTGTCTTAACGAAGGTCGCCAAGCTTATTGGGTCTGTACGTTAATTGATGAGTCAGAAGTGTTAGAAGCGCAAGCCGCTTCTGATACCGCTAATGAACTGACAGGCTTGCTACCTGAGCTGAAAATTGGCTTAGTACACGGGCGAATGAAGGCGCAAGAAAAGCAAGCTGTGATGGTAAGCTTTAAAGCCGGTGAGCTTGATTTACTGGTCGCCACAACGGTAATTGAAGTGGGCGTTGACGTGCCCAATGCTAGCTTGATGGTAATTGAAAACCCTGAGCGTTTAGGTTTAGCACAGCTGCACCAGCTTCGTGGGCGTGTTGGTCGAGGCAAAGTGGCTAGTCACTGTGTCCTGCTTTATCACGCACCGCTATCGAAAACTGCACAAAAGCGTTTAGGCGTACTACGTGAAAGTAGCGATGGTTTTGTGATTGCCCAACGTGACTTAGAAATTCGTGGCCCCGGTGAGTTACTTGGTACTAAACAAACCGGTATTGCTGAATTTAAAGTTGCCGATCTTATCCGCGACCAATACTTAATTCCCCAAGTACAAAAACTGGCGCGTTATATTCACGATAACTACCCTGATAACGCCAAAGCGATCATTGACCGCTGGCTAGGTCAGCGAGAAAACTACTCCAACGCCTAATTACCGCTACAAAAAAAGCCCACAGCGAGCAACTCACTGTGGGCTTTTCTATTCTATGCTGTGCAGGTTTACAGCTTCAGCTTATGTAGCGGTAAGGTCACTTCAACACGTAACCCACCTTCACTACGGTTACGAACTAAAATCACCCCATCATGTTGATCCACAATTCGCTTCACAATCGCTAAACCTAAACCTGTTCCTTCCGCTTCACTGCCTCGGGCTGAATCTCCGCGAGTTAACGGCTGGAACATTTTCGTCACCTGATCAGGCGCAATACCCGGACCATCATCTTCGACACAGAACCATGCGGATTTGCGATCTACCGATGCACCGCTTGAGATCTTCACCCAGCCATTACCATAGCGTTGTGCGTTCACCACAAGGTTTGCAACAGCACGTTTTAGCGCAACAGCATTGGCTGATACCGTACCAGGGATCTCACCTAATTGTTGCTCTATGTTTTTGCTGTATCCACCTTCAGTATGCGCAACATCAAGCAGTAAGGTATTGAGATCTAACTCTTCTTCTTCCTGCTTCTTGGTCGACTTTAGATAATCCATAAACTGACTGATGATCGCATTACACTCTTCAGTATCAGTGATCATCGACTCAGCTAAATAGCTATCTTCAGGTGACATCATCTCTGTTGCTAAGCGAATACGGGTTAATGGCGTTCGTAAATCATGACTAACACCTGCCATTAACAATGCGCGATCTTCTTCTAGCTGCTTAATGCCTTGCGACATCTGATTAAATGCTTTCGTTACCGAGCGAATTTCCGATGCGCCTTGCTCCGGAAGTTGTGGTGGTGTTTCCCCACGGCCGACCATTAATGCAGCTTGCTCAAGCTCCATCAACGGGCGGTTTTGGAGCCGAATAAATAACCAACCGCCAGCAATCACAAGAAAGGCAATGATCAGGCTATAGCGAAATAGCGGGGCAAAGTCTTCTTCTTGTAATTCTGATAGCGGTACTCGCATTAAGAAGTTCGGCATTGCATCGGTTTTAAGCCACAAGACATAGCTGTCAGCACCGAGTAGCAAACGAACATCGGTTGGCGAACCAAGATCTTTGGTCATCTGCTCACTGAGATAACCAATATGCATCGCATCATCGAAAGGTTTGGCGGCTTCACTATTAGGAGCAATTAAGGTTAACCCTAACTCTTCTAATAATTTGCGACGTAGAGGACGGTCAAGATGAACACATTGATCATCAGGCATAGCCAATTCATCATTAAGCATCAACTTCACTTCATAAGATAAGATACGGTTGAATTGCTGGATGCTTGGCAATAAGGCGTAATTGACGATGGTCAGATACGAAAAAATCTGGCTTGCGATAAGCAAGCCAGCCAGAAGAATTAACGTTCGACCAAAGGTACTTTTTGGCGATAAACGCATGGCTTACGCCTCACGACCGTCAGGCACGAATACGTAACCTAAGCCCCACACTGTTTGAATGTAGCGAGGACGGCTTGGATCTTCTTCTACCATACGACGTAAACGTGAGATCTGTACGTCGATAGAACGTTCC
Source organism: Photobacterium lucens (assembly GCF_009873615.1). Lineage (GTDB taxonomy): Bacteria > Pseudomonadota > Gammaproteobacteria > Enterobacterales > Vibrionaceae > Photobacterium > Photobacterium lucens. The sequence continues at coordinate 33,212 of NZ_SSMG01000083.1, read as the reverse complement.
ATTGCAGAGTACTCACGACCACGCGCCATATTCATTAGCTTGTCACGAGACATTGGCTCACGGGCATTAGTAACCAGTGCTTTCAATACTGCAAACTCACCGGATGTCAGTGGCATTGGAACATCACCACGGAACATTTCACGGGTGCCTAAGTTTAGGCGGAACTCGCCAAACTCAATCATCTTACTATCAACACTCGGTGCGCCCGGTGCTTCAATGGTTTGACGACGTAATACAGCACGAATACGTGCTAGCAGCTCACGAGGATTAAATGGTTTTGGCAGATAATCATCTGCACCCACTTCAAGACCCACAATACGATCAACCTCATCGCCTTTTGCTGTTAGCATCAAAATAGGCAACATATTGTTCGCATTACGTAAGCGGCGACAAATTGATAAACCATCTTCACCTGGTAGCATTAAATCCAATACCATTAAGTGAAAAGTTTCGCGAGCTAATAAGCGATCCATTTGTTCGCCATTCGCTACACTTCGAACCTGAAATCCTTGCTCAGATAAATAACGTTCCAATAGTGCGCGTAAACGCATGTCATCATCAACAACCAGAACTTTGTAATTTTCTTGCATAATCCACCTTCAGCGGTCGAGGTCTTGAGCTTTGCCGTAGTGTACGTCAGCTCACTGAACAGACTCAGAATTTCCTGCGTTTTTTTCAGGCAAATATGTAACAGAGTATGTATATGCGCTTTATGCGCTAGATACGCGTTTGAGTCAATTAAGTAATCATAAAATCGCTAAAATGATGTGAAAACTAGGGTTGCATCATAGATAAATATCACCTAAAAGCCTCAAGTGCTTGTTACATCTTATTTTAATATCTTCATATATTGAAACCTACCGCGACAATTTATTATTGCGCTTATTGACCCATAAGGATAAGCGTTAGATCATCGCCCTATTTCTCATTCACGCCATGTTATAAGGATAGCCATGAGAACCAACCTAGTGACACGTGAAGGTTACAATAAATTAAAACAAGAGCTTGACTTCTTATGGCGTGAAGAACGCCCAGAAGTCACCAAGAAAGTCACATGGGCCGCAAGCCTAGGTGATAGATCAGAGAACGCTGATTACCAATACAATAAGAAACGCTTACGTGAAATCGACCGACGAGTGCGCTTTTTACGTAAACGTCTTGATGTATTAAAAGTGATTGATTACTCGCCGCAACAAGACGGCAAAGTGTTCTTTGGTGCATGGGTAGAAATTGAAAACGACGACGGCGATCAGAAAACATTTCGCATCGTTGGCCCTGACGAAATTTACGGTCGTAACGACTATATCTCGATTGATTCTCCAATGGCGCGTGCGCTGCTTAGTAAAGAAGTAGATGACGATATTGTCGTGACCACACCGCTTGGTAAAAAAGAATGGTTTATTAATGACATTCGCTACGACACCCATGCAGAGTAATTAACAATACCTCCTCGCATTTATAGAAGCTGCCAGCGATGCTCGCAGCTTCTTTCTTTTGTACTGTTTTTTCTGCTCACTGACACACTCTTAACACCTGCAAACTTGCTACCCTCACCGGGAGACGTAGAATGTAAGCTTAACGATAAACAAGAGATATCTACGGATGAGCAACTCTATCAATCAGCTGATTGCCAGCGAACTGAATGTTCGTAACGAACAAATCAATGCAGCAGTCACACTGCTCGATGATGGTAACACCGTGCCTTTTATTGCCCGTTACCGTAAAGAAGTTACAGGCGGATTGGATGACACCCAACTTCGTACTTTAGAATCACGCCTTGGTTACCTTCGTGAACTCGATGACCGTCGTCAAGTGATCCTAAAATCCATTACCGAACAAGGTAAAATGACCCCAGCGCTAGAAGCTGAAATCAAGAGCGCAGACAGCAAAACGCGCCTTGAAGATCTGTACTTGCCTTACAAGCCTAAGCGCCGCACTAAAGGTCAAATTGCCATTGAAGCCGGTATTGAACCACTGGCTGATCTGCTTTGGGGCCAACCAGATAACAATCCTGAGCAAGCTGCCGAACAATTCTTAAATCCAGAACAAGGCTTTGCAGATACCAAAGCGGTACTTGATGGCGCACGTGCCATTTTAATGGAACGCTTTGCTGAAGACGCTGCACTACTTGAGAAAATCCGTCGCCATTTAACGAGCCAAGCAGAGCTAACTTCTCGTGTGGTTGAAGGCAAAGAGCATGACGGCGCGAAATTTAAAGATTACTTTGAATACAACGAGCCACTAAAAAACATTCCATCGCACCGTGCCCTCGCACTGTTCCGTGGTCGTAACGAAGGCTTCTTACAATTAGCCCTTAATGCCGACCCAAGCCAAGAAGAAGGTGTGCGTGGCTCTTACTGTGAAGTCATTATCGCCGATCATTACGGTGTAAAACTGGGTACGGCTGCAGCCGATCTATGGCGCAAACAAGTCATTAGCTGGGCATGGCGTATTAAGATCTTAATGCACATGGAAACCGAGCTAATGAGTGCCCTGCGTGAGAAAGCCGAAGATGGCGCAATGCAGGTTTTCGCTGATAACTTAAAAGATCTGTTAATGGCAGCGCCAGCAGGTCCTCGCGTCACTCTTGCACTTGACCCAGGTTTACGTACGGGTAGTAAGATTGCTGTGGTTGACGAAACCGGTAAGTTACTTGATACCGCGACTATCTACCCACACCAACCACACAACAAAATTGCTGAATCAAGCAAAGTAGTTTTAGCCTTCATTGCGAAATACAACGTCAGCTTAATTGCGATTGGTAACGGCACTGCTTCACGTGAAACAGATGCGTTTGTCGCCAAACTACTTAAAGATAATAACCTTAAAGTACAAAGCGTCATGGTGAGCGAAGCGGGTGCTTCGGTATACTCAGCATCAGAGCTTGCGGCTAACGAGTTCCCTAACCTAGACGTATCTATTCGTGGTGCGGTATCTATCGGTCGTCGTCTCCAAGATCCACTAGCAGAGCTTGTGAAGATTGATCCAAAGTCTATCGGTGTGGGCCAGTACCAACACGATGTTAGCCAAAGCATGCTCGCTAAACGTCTAGATGCGGTAGTTGAAGACTGTGTAAACGCCGTAGGTGTGGATGTGAATACCGCATCAGCAGCCCTACTAACACGGGTCGCAGGTTTAAACGCAACCATTGCGCAGAACATCGTAAACTACCGTGATGAAAACGGTCGCTTTGATGCGCGTACCGCACTGAAAAAAGTGGCACGCTTAGGACCTAAAGCCTTTGAGCAGTGTGCTGGTTTCTTACGTATCATGAACGGTAAAAACCCACTTGATAGCTCTGCGGTTCACCCAGAATCTTATGCAGTGGTTAAAGCGATTTCAGCGGCAAACAACAAACCTGTTGATGCCATCATTGGTAACACGGATTTCCTACGTAGCCTGAAAGCGGCTGACTACACCGATGCAGATTTCGGTTTACCAACCGTGACCGACATCATTAGCGAGCTTGATAAGCCCGGTCGTGACCCTCGTCCTGAGTTTAAAACCGCGACCTTTGCTGAAGGCATTAATGAAGTCAAAGATCTGATCCCTGGCATGGTGCTAGAAGGTGTGATCACAAACGTAACGAACTTCGGCGCTTTCGTCGATGTCGGTGTTCACCAAGATGGCTTAGTTCATATTTCTGCGCTATCGGATAAGTTTGTTTCCGACCCACGTGAAGTGGTTAAAGCCGGTGATATTGTTAAAGTTAAAGTGATGGAAGTGGATTTACAGCGCAAGCGTATTGGTATGTCGATGCGTCTGTCTGATGAACCGGGTCAAGAAAAGCCAGCGCGTCAACCTCGTGATGATGCGCCACGCCCTGCTCGCCAATCACAACCAACACGTCAACGTGATAACGGTAATGCCGCTATGGGTGGTGCGTTTGCAGCAGCCTTTGCTAATGCTAATGCTAATGCTAATGCTAATGCTAATGCTAATGCTAAGAAAAAATAAGTAGAGACCTTATTTATAAACGAAAAAGCCAGACATGATGTCTGGCTTTGTTTTATCTGGCGGAAAATCAAATCACCTGCAAATATTCCGTCGGAGGGTTCGGCACACTAGCTTGAGCATACTTAAATGCGACGACACCTTTAATACGCTCGTTTTGATTAATTCTATCTAACTGCTCAAGCAGATCCCGTGGCAATTTAATGTGCATACTATAGCCAAGCGCACTGTCTTTATCGAGATAGTTACTAGCAGATAACACCTCAATAAAGCGGGCAATATCGTCTTGATAGCCCTTTAATATCTCATCTTCTTGCTGTTCGTAAGTGGGGTGCTCACTAGGATCCCAACTTGGCTTTTTAAGTTGCTTCTCTTCACTCGACAGCGGCTTTTCACCTGCGGCAGCACTGCTTTGGGTTAACGGCACAATTTTTTCTCGCACTCGGTTATCCCGCGCAACTTGATCTGTTGGCGGATTGACCGTGGTTGCTAATGGCACGCCACCAGCTTGTAGAGGAGAAATATTCATTATGCCTTTACATCATCAACGTAATCACTAAGTGGTTATAATTTAATCATAACGATAATTCGGCTGCTCCAACAGACTCTTTACAAATAAATTGCTGCACCACCGAAATAAATTCCTCAGGGTGAGAAATAAACGGCGCATGTGACGCAGACTGAAAAATATAGCTTGATGACTGTGGGCATAACTTGGTTATCACAGCCTCTGTTTTAACGGGCACTAACCCATCTAAACGCCCATACATACGAAGCCAAGATTGCGTCAGTTTTGACAACTCTTCACGCTGATCAATGGTTGCTAATAACCGTAACCCTAATGCTAACGCTTTAGGATCTGGCATTGGACGCTCTAGGACTGCCAGCTTTAAGTTCTTTATATCTTGGCGTGCTGTTGGGCTTCCCATCGCTTGCAACGCCAAGAAACGCTCAACCGTTAAGGTAAAATCAGACGCTAACTGAGATTGGAAGTTAATAAGAACATCTGGTTTGATCCCTCGCCACTCTTCTCGCGCCATAAAGCTCGGCGAGCTGGCTAAGGTTATTAATTGCGTTACACGCTCAGGTGCCATCAGCGCAGCTTGGGTTGCCACTAAACCACCGAGAGACCAACCTAACCACGTTGCTTGCAAAGGGGCTTGCGCTAATACCGCTTGAGTAATCTCAACCAATGACTCAGCACTTACCTCCCCACTGTTACCATAGCCCGGTAAGTCACACCAATGCACCGTGAAGTGCTCAGCTAAGGCTGGGATCACATCTTGCCATACCGCACCATTCATTCCCCAGCCATGAATGAGAACCAGATCCGAGCCTTGACCTTTACTGTGCCAATCAAGCATTACCGCCATTACACTTCCTTATTCGGTTTTTTGAGGTTTTGTTTATGATGCCAAAAAACATCACAGCTTGGCTATCTCGCACCAGTCGTAAACTGTTATTTCGCCACTGTAGCTTATGCCAGTTACCACTTGAGCCCAATGCTGACTATTGGTGCCAGCATTGCCTCAACCATTTCCCATCATCTCCATACTGTCATCGCTGCGGTACCAGCACGTTTAAAAATGTGGAGTACTGCGGTTTGTGTTTAGCCGAACCACCTCCTTGGCATCGACTTTACCGTCTAGGTGAATATCAACCGCCACTACAACAGCTCATTAGCCAATATAAATTCGGAAAAAAGTTTTGGCTGGCAAAACCATTAGCGCGGCAACTCGCTAAACAGATCGCAGAGCCTGCCCCGTTATTATTACCCGTTCCACTTCACCGCAGACGTTACTGGCAACGCGGTTTCAATCAAAGCCACTATCTTGCTCTCGTACTTGCCAAAGAGCTTGGCAGTGAGGTTAACCATCATGTACTAAAGCGACGCCGTCATACACCAGCACAAAAAGCGCTGACCAAACAGCAACGAAAAACCAATCTTGCAAATGCGTTTTCAATTCAAGATATCGCACTACCCGAGCATGTTGCGATTGTTGATGATGTAGTAACAACAGGCACAACCGTCAGCTTACTGACCCAATTACTGTTACGTAAAGGCGTCAAGAAAGTCGATATCATTGCCGTCTGCCACACAGAAAAGCCTATGTAGCCATCACTTATAACAAAAAAGTCGCGCATTCCTACGCAAAACGTGGTCAAATTAAAAATGCTAAGATTAAGGGATGATAGAACGTCTCTCTAAGAGTAGAATAGAGAAAACTTACTAAATAGGTCAGGTATTACGTCGTGTCAATGATCACTATTTCTGAAAGCGCTCAGCAGCACTTCGGCAAGCTTCTTGCCCAGCAGCCTGAGGGTACTAATATCCGTGTTTTTGTTGTAAACCCTGGCACACAAAGTGCTGAGTGTGGCGTGTCTTACTGCCCACCAGAAGCGGTTGAAGCAAGTGATACTGAAATCAAACTAGAGCTATTCTCTGCCTTTATTGATGAGCTAAGCCTGCCATTTCTAGAAGATGCAGAAATCGATTTTGTTACTGACAAAATGGGCTCTCAACTTACGCTTAAAGCACCTAATGCGAAAGTGCGTAAAGTGGCTGACGATGCACCACTAATGGAGCGCGTAGATTACGTGATCCAAACTCAAGTTAACCCACAACTTGCAGGTCACGGTGGTCACGTTTCACTGTCTGAAATCACTGAAGATGGTATTGCTATCTTACAATTCGGTGGCGGTTGTAACGGTTGTTCAATGGTAGATGTAACGCTAAAAGAAGGCATCGAGAAAGAACTACTAGCACAATTTGAAGGTGAGCTAACAGGTGTGCGTGATATTACCGACCACGCCCGTGGTGAGCACTCTTACTACTAATTCAACCCTGAATAGTAGACATCAAAAAGCCGCATCTTAGTGCGGCTTTTTAGTCTCTGCGAAGAAGCATGAGGATTTTACAATAAAGTTAACGTCACTTTTCTACGTCCCCAACGCTTAGCAGCGCGGATATCTTTTCCCATGTAAATATCAATCTTGTTGCGCCAACGGTGATGCATTTTATCTAACACCACATATTCGCCAGGTAAACCCGATATCTTTACTTTGCTTCCTCGTTTTAATCCTTTACGCAGTAAATCACGTGATACTGCGATCGCTTTCATCCCTGGTTTTAACCTATCTCCCCACGCAGCAATGCTAGGGTTTGAGTTTGTCTGTGCCCTAACAGAGTTATACGCTGTGGCTGTCACATGCATTTTTTTAGGTTTTGCAGCATAACTGCTCACGCTAAACATCAACGCAATAGTCAGTAAGAAATAAGCAAGAATATTCTTTTTCATATCCATCACCCGGCTAAAAAGTGCTCGCATTTTAACCAAAACAGATATCGATTTAACAGCATTTTTTGCTTAAATTTAATACAAATCTGACATTTTCAATCTAACTTACTGTTTTATAGCAGGAGATAAAAAAATATTTTTTCTCCACTGATAACCGAAAACCACCGCTAACGTGATGCCACGTAGTGCCATAAATCCTAACATCGCAGCCCATAATGCGTGGTTGCCATAACTATCTAGTAACCACCAAATGGCAAAAAAACCACAAGTCGCGACAAACATGCTATTACGCATCGCGCGCCCACGTGTTGCACCAACAAAGATCCCATCAAGCAAGAAACACCACATCGCCACTAACGGTACAGCTGCAAGCCATGGCAAATAAATATCAGCTTCCGCTTGCACTGCGGGCAGATCGGAAATCAAACTGACAATACGATCTCCTGCTAAAGAAAATACCAATGTCAGTATCACCGAGATGATAAAACTCCAAAACGTAGTGGTAATTAAATAACGTTCAAGCTGATCGCGATTGTTTGCCCCTACCGCTTTACCAACGAGTGCTTCCATCGCATAAGCAAAACCATCCATTGCATAAGACACTAACATTAGAAAACTCATCAACACCGCATTGGCTGCCACCACGTTATCGCCTAATGTTGCCCCTTGGAAGGTCATGAAAGTAAAGGTGGCTTGCAAACATAAACTACGCAGAAAGATATCGCGATTTAGTTTAAGTAGTCGTCCCATACCATGGCGAACTGTACTGATCTTTTCTTTTAATGGGGGCAAGGCATGCGCTAACCACTGACGAGAAACAAACCATAAACCCAGCAACATGCCACTATAATCTGCAAGAACAGAAGCCGCAGCTGCACCTTGAACTTTCCAGCCAAAACCCAGCACAAATAACACATCTAAAACGATATTGACAAGGTTAGTGACAATAAGCAGCCACATTGGCAACTTGGCATTTTGTGCCCCTAGCAGCCACCCCATGATAACGAAGTTCGCCAGTGCCGCAGGTGCACCCCAAATACGAATAGAGAAATATTGCTCGGCGTAAACTTTGACTTCGCTACTAGCATCACTGAAATGGAAGATCATGCTGCTAACAGGTTGATGCAGTGCAATAAGAAGGAAGGCAAATAACCATGCCAGCGCGATCCCTTGGACAAAAATCGCCGCTTGCGCATGTTTATCTTTACTACCAAAAGCTTGGGCGGTGATCCCAGTAGTCGCCATACGTAGAAAGCCTAACAGCCAAAACGTTACGTTGATCATGGTGCCACCGACAGCAACGCCACCGAGATACCATGACTTATCAAGGTGCCCGATCACCGCAGCATCCACCAGCCCTAATAACGGTACGGTGATATTGGAAAGCACCATCGGCAACGCCAGTGCAAACACCTGATAATGTAATGATTTGTCTTTTAACGCTGTTAGCACGTACTACCTCTATCGCAATAAAACGGGTTAAACAGCGTGATAGTTTAACCAGATGATAGAGGCGGCAACAGCCTTATGTTTTTAAAAACTAAAGAGCTATGACTAAAGTGCATTAACCATATAAAGGTAATAACCAATGATCAGCTAATAGCACCACAAACAAAGCAAGTAAGTGCCAGATAGAATATTTAAAGGTTGCCCAAGCATGGCCTTCACTATCAGCAAATTTTAGCTTCAATGCATAAGCAATAAAGCCAAGGTTGAGTACGCTACTACCGACTAAATACAGCCAACCACTCATACCGGTTAACCAAGGTAGCAGACCAACTGCAAATAAGATCAGGGTATAGAGCAACACCATGGTTTTGGTGTATTCGATACCATGGGTAACAGGCAGCATTGGAATACCCGCTTTAGCGTAGTCATCACGACGATGGATCGCTAATGCCCAAAAATGAGGTGGGGTCCACGCAAAGACTAACATCACTAAGAGAAATGCATGGGGATCGAGCTGACCTGTCACCGCTGTCCAGCCCAACAGTGGCGGTGCTGCTCCAGCTAAGCCACCAATCACGATGTTTTGTGGCGTTGCATGTTTTAACCACACAGTATAAATCAGTGCATAACCGACTAAACTTGCCATTGTCAGCCACGCCGTTAAAGCGTTAAGCATCAGCAATAAAGCAAAGCCGATTAGCATTAAACTGGTCGCAAAGACCACAGCTTTCCATGTTTCAATCCGTCCTTTCGCCAATGGTCGATGATAAGTACGTGCCATTTGAGCATCAAAACGGCGATCTAATACATGGTTAAACGCTGCCGCTGCCGCTGACTGTAAGCCGATCCCGGCAAGCCCCAAAATCACCGCATCCGCAGGTGGAATACCTTGTACAGCAAGACACATTCCCACTAATGCCGTGAGCAGTAACATCGCCACCACTTTAGGTTTGGTCATGGTGAGATAATCACGCCACAGGGCAACTGCTGGTGTTCGGGCTCGACGAGTATGAAGGAGTTCTGATTTAGCCATGAGTACTGCCCTCCGATGCAAAATACTTCATTTCTAACGAGCAACGACAATCGCAAACAAGGCGATAGCAGGTCGTTACTAACGCTATCAGTAATAGCAATCCAACCAGGTTATGTGTCACTGCGACCGATAACGGTAAACTAGCCACCACATTGGTGACACCTAATGTCACTTGTAGCGATAGAAAAGCGATGAGCCATAAACTATAACGTCGCAATGGTGGCTTAAACCAAAGTAATACCACTAACATCAAGACGACGGCTGTCGCAATCATCGCTCCGATACGATGCGCAACATGAATAGACACTCGCTGCGCATAATCTAATACTCCATATTCATAACTGCTGTGCGGTGGCTGTATTAGTTCAAACGCACTGGCTTGGAAGTTCCCTTGCCAATCGCCTTCACAAATCGGTAATTGAGTACAAACCACAGCGGCATAGTTGGCGGCAGTCCATCCTCCTAAAGCGATTTGCCCGATCACGATGAATAACGCAGCAATAGCTAATGTTCTTAAGCTAGTTAAATACTTAGCCGATAGTGATAAATTGGGTGTGAAGCCGTGATGATAAAATAAGGGCTTAGGTTGAATACGCAGCCTTAGAAGCCATAGCAGTGACACCGTCGTAAATCCACCGAGCAAATGCCCCATCACCACCACTGGCATTAATTGCATAGTAACCGTCCACATCCCTAACTGCGCTTGAAAGCACACCACCAGTAATAACAGACTAGGCAAGAGTTTCGGACGACCTTTGCGACACCACGCCATTACCGCTATAGCAAGGATCAATAAACCCAGACTTCCTGCAATGTAGCGATGGATCATCTCATTCCATGCTTTAGTTGGTTCAACTGGGGTTTCAGGAAAAGCCGCCTGCGCGGTTTGTAACTCAGCTTGCGTTTGTGGCACAGACATAAAGCCGTAGCACCCAGGCCAATCAGGACAACCTAATCCAGCGTCGGTTAATCGAGTATAAGCGCCTAGCCCGACGACCAACAATGACAGAATAAAGGCACCAGTGACTAAGAAATAAAACGGTTTATCTTTTTGCGCTTTATGCATAATCATTCCCCGCCATATTTTGTTAGTTAGCCAATCTTCGAGACTTTTAGCAGTCTTTTTAGATCTTTTAGAATATCTTTACCTTGCGTAAGAATTGCTTGTTGTTCAGTTACCAATGGATAAGCCATCATCACATTGCCATGAGGATCGGCAATATAAACCGCATTAAAGCCATACTCTGAGTTTTCAAATGGATGAAGCTCGCTATCATCGCTGTTATAACGCTCAATACCAGTTAATGATGGCGGTGTCGGTAAAGTCTGATTTTGTGGTGCCACTAACAACACACTTTTAACCCGATCTTGATAAGCCCCCACCGCTATCGGGATCTGCTGTAGGTGAAACAGTGCCCCTTCACATCCTTCATCGCACTGCTGAGGTAACCAATAAACCAGCTGCCACGTCTCAGGTTTTGCTAACCACTGTGCGCTGATCGGCGGAGTTATCAACTCCCCTCTATTGGTCACCCCTCCGGTGTACCAGTTTTGATTTAATATGACTTTCGCCAGCACCACAGGCAGTAGAAACATCACGCCTAATAACACCAATACCTGATATTTTTTCATTAGTCGCTCTCCCTTAATAACCACCATCCCGCCATCCCAAGTACCGCAAATGCCATCACAAACCATTGCATGGCATAGCCATAATGCTTGTCTGCTTTCATCACTACGGGTTGCCAATTTTGCTGAAGTGCAACAGGATTTGTTGCTGAGATCTGAATCACCCAAGTCGGTAAATGGCGATCTAATACTGTTGCGAGTTCAGTTAACTCAATATTTTGTACACGCAGCGGCCACTGTGTTGGGGCGACCTCTTGCTTGAGTGTTAACAATGATGAGGCTGGAGCAATGATGCCAGTAATGGTTTGCTCCCCATGAAAAGTGGGGAGCACTGGCAACATTTCACGATACGGAGGTGCAGCAAGCCAACCAAGGTTGACCAATAACCAACGTTCTTGGGTTCTAAAAGGCAAGTAAAGGTGATAGCCCACTCGCCCATTATTAAGTTGGTTATCCAATAAAATAGGACGACTATTATCAAACACCCCGACCAATGACACCCTGTACCATAGTGGTGCTGTGGGTAATAACGTAAGATCGGAGATAGCCGTACTTTCAGCAGTTTCTTCAACCTGTTGCTGTAATTTGAGTTTTTCAGCCCCTCGGCTTAATTGCCAAAAACCTAATTTTCCCAACATAGCGACAATGACGAAGGTAAAAACAACAAAAGCTATTTTTCGCATTGATTTTCCTCCATCCTTATTGGCTGAAACCGCTATCCTTAAATAAGCGTTTAATTTCTTATCAAACCCACCTTAAAAGGATGTTTTATGTTGATAAAAATACTGCTTATTAGCTTATTACTGGTGATCATCATTAGCCTGTTTAAGGCTCTCCCTGTCATGTTAAAAGGTCAATCTTCTCGTCCTATGTCCCACTATTTAGGTTGGCGTATCGGACTCTCTGTGCTTGCTTTTACGTTGATTGTCATTGCGCTCTTAACAGGTGTTATCACCCCAAATCCTCGCCCGTATTAACTTGTGTTAAATGATATAAACGAAGATAAATAGCCCTAGCCATACCACATCAACAAAGTGCCAGTACCAAGCTCCCGCTTGAAATGCAAAATGATGTTTAGGGGTAAAATGTCCTTTTAAAATACGACACCAAACAATAAATAAGATGATTGCTCCTAAGGTGACGTGAACCCCATGAAATCCCGTCAACATAAAGAAAGTATTACCGTAAATCCCCGCATCTAAACGCAAGTTCATGTATTCATAAGCATGGACATATTCCACCCCTTGTAAGTACACAAACACCGCGCCCAACAATACCGTAAGCAATAGCAGCAACTTCAGTCGAGGACGATTATTTTGCTCTAATGCGGTATGAGCAAAATGTAGAGTAACCGATGATGTCAGCAATAAAATGGTGTTATACAGTGGCAAACCAATCGGTCCCATGGCTTGAGTTTCCGTACCATCAGGCGTTTTAAGCAACGGCCACATAGCAACAAAGTCTGGCCATAACACGGCATTGGTCATGGCGTTATTACTTGCACCACCAAGCCATGGCACCGCAATCATTCGGGCATAAAATAACGCACCAAAGAAAGCGGCGAAGAACATCACTTCAGAGAAAATAAACCAGCTCATTCCTTGACGAAACGAGCGATCCATCTGTGCACTATAAAGCCCGCCCATGGACTCTCGGATCACATCCCGAAACCAACCAATCAGCATAAATAAAATGAGCCCTACACCTGCCAGTAAGATCCAAGGACCTTGACCACCAAACAGATCCCCGACAGTCGCACCAGCACCTAAGGCTATAAGAAATAAGGCAATTGCCCCTACTATGGGCCATGCGCTTTCATCGGGCACATAATATTTCGTTGTTGGCGGTAAGTTATCGGTTTCACTATAGGGCTTTGACATTATCCACCTCACTGTGTTGCTCAGCCGTTGGGTTATCCATGGCAACGTTAAACAGGGTGTAAGCTAACGTCAGTGTTTCTATCTCTTTCGGCAAGTCAGGATCGATATAGAACACCAACGGCAATTCTGCATTTTCACCACCCTCTAAAGGCTGATGGTTAAAACAAAAACATTCGATTTTATTGAAGTATTTCGCCGCCACGCCCGGTGTTACCGAAGGCACAGCTTGTCCGATAGTGGCGACTTTATTTAAATTTTTCGCATCATATTTGATGATTTTCGTCTCACCGGGATGCACCGTGATTTGCTTTACCTGTGGGGTGAATTGCCACTTCACCCCCGGATTGATGTAAGCAACAAATTCCACTGTGACTTCTCGACTGGTATCAACCCGATCACTGGTTTCTGTTGGGGTTGTCGATGTCTTTCCGTTGATCCCTGTGATATCGCAAAACACGTCATAGAGAGGCACTAATGCAAATGCAAAGCCAAACATGCCAATAGATGCAAAGATGAGTCCTAACAATGACCGACGCTTTTTCGGCTCACTCATAGTGCCTCCTAAGGATCAATCTTGGGTGGTGTCGAGAAGGTGTGGTATGGCGCTGGAGACGGTACTGTCCACTCCAACCCTTCAGCCCCTTCCCAAGGTTTCGCAGCCGCTTTCTCACCACCTCGAATACACTTGAACAATACTGCTAAGAAAATAAGTTGGGATGCGCCAAATAAGAACCCACCAATACTCACTACTGCATTAATATCAGCAAATTGCAGCGCATAATCAGGAATACGGCGTGGCATACCCGCCAGCCCTAAGAAGTGCATTGGGAAGAAAAGAATGTTGACCGAAATCAGTGAGCACCAAAAATGCCATTTGGCTAGACGCTCATCGAACATATGCCCTGTCCATTTAGGTAGCCAGTAATAGGCAGCAGCCATAATCGAGAAAATCGCTCCCGATACCAGCACATAATGGAAATGTGCCACCACAAAATAGGTATCGTGGTATTGGAAATCCGCAGGAGTGATCGCCAGCATCAGCCCAGAAAAACCACCGATGGTGAATAGAACGATAAAGGCCAGTGCAAATAACATCGGCACTTCAAAGGTTAACGAGCCCCGCCACATGGTAGCGACCCAGTTAAAGACTTTTACCCCTGTGGGCACCGAAATCAACATGGTGCAATACATGAAAAACAACTCAGCAGCGACCGGCATCCCAGTGGTAAACATATGGTGTGCCCACACCAAAAAGCTAAGCCCAGCAATGGATGCAGTGGCGTACACCATTGAGCTATAACCAAACAGCTTTTTGCGTGAAAATGCAGGGATAATGGCTGAAATGATACCGAAACTCGGTAAAATCATGATATAGACTTCAGGGTGACCAAAGAACCAGAAAATATGCTGGAACATCACCGGATCGCCACCACCAGCAGCATCAAAAAAGCTGGTACCAAAGTATTTATCAGTCAGAACCATGGTTACTGCCCCTGCAAGTACTGGCATCACCGCAATCAATAAAAACGCTGTGATCAACCATGTCCAAACAAACAATGGCATTTTCATATACGTCATACCCGGTGCGCGCATATTTACAATGGTCACAACAACGTTAATCGCCCCCATAATGGAGCTGATCCCCATAATATGAATAGCAAAGACGAATAAGCCTGTACTGGCTGGGCTATACGTGGTTGAAAGCGGCGCGTAGAAAGTCCACCCAAAGTTAGGACCGCCCCCTTCCATAAAAAGAGATGCCAACAATAAAGAAAATGCGAAAGGTAAGATCCAAAAGCTCCAGTTATTCATCCTTGGCAGTGCCATATCAGGCGCCCCAATCATCATTGGGATCATCCAGTTCGCCAGCCCAGTAAAGGCAGGCATCACCGCCCCAAACACCATGATCAAACCATGTACCGTGGTCATTTGATTAAAAAAGTTAGGCTCAACAAGCTGTAATCCAGGCTGGAATAATTCAGCACGGATCACCATCGCCATAGCACCACCAACAAAGAACATGGTTAAGCTGAACAACAGATACAGTGTGCCAATGTCTTTATGATTAGTGGTAAACAGCCAGCGTTTTAATCCCTTTGCAGGGTGATGCTCATGATGTTCATGCTCGGTTTCTGTATGACCAGCAGTATCTATTTCGGCTTCTTGTCGCATCATATCCGTCATGCTCCTACTCCTTATAATTGCTGGCCATTTTTAATTGCTTGTACTTCCGCAGCTTGAATCACTTCACCAGTATCATTACCCCAGGCATTACGCTCGTAAGTGATAACAGCTGCGAGCTCTTTCAAACTCAGCTGAGGTCCAAACGCCTGCATTGCGGTACCATTTTTGCCATGTACCACAACACTGATATGCTCTAACTTACGTTTTGGATCGGCCGATACCCCTTCTCCAGCTAATGCAGGAAATGCCCCCGGAATACCCTGACCATTGGCTTGATGACACATAGCGCAACGAGCGGTATAGGTTTTCTCTCCTAAACTCATTAACTCATCCATAGTCATTTCCATATCCAGTAGTCGTTGCTCTTCTTCCTTGGCTTTACGTTGGGTGATCTTTGTTTGTTGTAGCCATTCCTCGTATTCGGCTTGCGGTTTAGCAATCACCACAATCGGCATAAAGCCATGATCTTTTCCGCACAACTCGGCACACTGACCACGATAAATCCCAGGCTCATCTATCCGAGTCCACGCTTCATTGATAAAGCCGGGATTAGCATCTTTTTTCACAGCGAACGCAGGTACCCACCATGAATGGATCACATCTTGCGAGGTAATAAGAAAGCGGACTTTTTGCCCGACAGGAAGGACTAACGGGTAATCCACTTCAAGTAAGTAGTTATCACGCTTTTGACGCTGATTACTGATCTGCTCAGCACTGGTGGCAAGGTGGGAATAATATTCAACGTCTTGATCGAAATAGCTGTAATGCCATTTCCATTGCGATCCCGTGACTAAAATGGTGACATCAGATTTAGAGGTATCTTCCATTGCGATTAAGGTCTTAGTGGCAGGTACCGCCATTGCAATGAGAATAATGAAAGGGATCACCGTCCAGATAATTTCGACTTTAGTGCTTTCATGAAACGAAGCAGGTTTTGCCCCTTTGGATTTTCGGTGATGGAAAATTGCCCAAAACATGGCACCGAACACCACGACACCAATAGCGATACAGATATAGAGAATGGTCATATGAAGACCATAAACTTCCTGACTTACCGCCGTCACACCCGGTGTCATGTTCAGTTGCATGGTTTCTGCCATCAACGGCAGTGAGAAAAATACACCCGCACTTCCTGCGATCAATGAACGAATCATCGCCCTGACCTCCCCTGTCATTCAAATATACAAAAATGAACGATTTCTATGTGGCTCAGATGCTTCGGCTAATCTAGTTATTTCTCTTTGCCATCAGGTGTGGCTTTATTTTTATGATTTGAAGCATTTTCAAATAGCACATACCAACACATAAAAATGTCTCGATATATTTAACGTAGGCAGGATTTGTGAATAACGCAAAGAATCAACGTCAAAAAAACAACTAACAAAAAAGTAGATAACACATTGAAATATAGATACAAACAACCCCATCAACACACGTTTTTTAATATCTATAGATCCGCTTAAGAATGGATAACAAGCAGTAATAACAGCTGTTTTTTTAGTGTTTTTATAGTTTCAAATGAACAAGTACAGGGGTTAGACGGTATTTCATACTCGGCATTTTTGCGAGCCAACGCTGCCAAACACGCCAGCGAGGACAGGTCGTATCTAACGGACTATAACAACGAACTAATTCCGCCCAAGGTAGCCAATTTAGCACCTGCTGAGCGGGATCACGGTAACCATGTTGATATTCACTACAGCCCATTTTTTTCGCTAGCGGACTATGGCAAAGATCGCCTGCAACGACGATACATATCTCGATATTGCTAAAACGACAGCCTATTTTTTGTAAAAATGTCGCTAACTGCTGCGAATTACAATTTAATAAAGCGTGATCGCACAATAGCATCATGGGTACATTAGTCATTTTAGGCAGTCGCTTTAGCCAATCAAACTCTAACGCTGAGCCGGTTTTTAAGGTGTAGCGATCGCTGCGATGAAATAGTTTTTCTCGCCACAACAGGTTTTCATCAGTATCTAACTCAAACCAACGGCAACGTCCGTTATCAAGACGGTAAAATCGGGTATCTAGTCCTGCACCAACATTGATGATTAATCCTTGGGGATGACGAATAAGAAAATGTCTGACTTGATGATCACATTGCAGAGTCAATGTGGCATGCAATAACTGACGTTGAGGAACGTCTTGATTGACACAATCAGGCACGAGATAACACTGACGACACGCTGCAGCCGCCACAGGATCATAAATCAATCCATCATCGGCTAAGCTTTCACGACTGCGATACCATAGCGGTTGAAGCAAATCAGCAGGTATTATGTAGCGATCTACTTTCGTCATTATCATCCTCTCCTTACAACCAACTGGATGATAATAGTTATCAGTTAGATTTGCAAAGTTACCTTAGCGTTTTTTTGATAATAAAAAAGCGCAGCTTGCGCCACGCTTTTCTGTTTCACTCAATCCGTCGTTCTTAACCCATCACATCCAATCGGCGTTGCGGATCACGCCAACGGCAATACCTTCAATGGTTAAGCTTTGATGTTCTAAATCAACTTCAATCGGTGAAAACTCTTCGTTTTCCGCATGAAGTAAGACCTTTGAGCCTTTTTTATCAAGACGCTTTACTGTCACGTCGTCATCAACACGAGCAACCACAACCTGACCGTTATGTACATCTTGGGTTTTATGCACAGCTAATAAATCGCCATCCATAATACCGATGTTCTTCATACTCATACCATTTACACGCAGTAAAAAATCAGCACGAGGTTTAAATAACATAGGATCGACTTCGTAATGCGCTTCAACATGCTCTTGCGCTAAAATCGGCTCACCAGCAGCAACACGACCAATCAATGGTAGCCCTTGCTCTTCTGGCTCTTCCTCTGTTACCAATAAGCGAATACCACGTGATGCACCGGGAATAATTTCCAGTACTTCTTTACGTGCTAACGCTTTTAAATGTTCTTCTGCCGCATTCGCTGAGCGAAAACCCAATTCACGCGCAATTTCGGCACGTGTTGGTGGCATACCTGTTTCATCTATCTTTGCTTTGATCAAATCAAAGACTTGTTGTTGGCGTAATGTCAACGGCTTCATGAGTCACCTGTCTTTTTATACAGTTCACTGTGAGTATATCCAGTGTTACCCCACATTAAAAGGCAATTGTTTACGAAAACACCAATTTGATCAGTTATTCAAAGCAATTTAACTTTGCCGAACTAAATTATCTCAACACTATCGCAAAAAATAATAATTCAAGCATAATCAATTAGATTTGACTCAACTGGTCGTGCCAGATTGTTTTTTGCACCGAAAATTGGCAAAAAATAGACCATAAAAGACCATAAATAATGATAATTTAAATGTTATCTGCCGTATTTTAGCAGCATGAAATCAAGCATTTTCTGCTATCCTTGCGGCGCATTAAGATTCTGAGGCTCGTTATAAATATGTCACGTTGGCAGAAATTTTATCAACAGTTATTAAAGTTGCCACTTTCTATCCTTGTAAAACCTGCAACTATTCCCTCTGATCCCGTGGCGGATTTGGAGTTAGATTTAGAACGACCTATCGTCTACATCTTACCGTACTGTTCAAACACCGACTTGTTAACGCTACGCAATAGCGCTAAGGCACTAGGTTTGCCAGATCCGCTATCTAAGCTTGAAATTAACGGTCAAAGTTTTCCACGTTTTGTCTTTGTTGCTGAAGGTCCAAGTGTGTTTGGCTCAACGAGTGCGCTGCCTCAAGAGTCAATCGAACTCTTTACTGAGTTACTTGAGCAACACAAACAAGATCCTGAGTTAAATATTCAGCTTATTCCTGCTTCTATTTTATGGGGGCGCGCACCTGGAAAAGAATCCAAGCGCAAACCAGCATTACGTCCGCTTAATGGTCCAGCAAAATTCTGGGCAATTCTCAGCCATGGTCGTGACTGCTTAGTTCGCTTAAGCACGCCGGTATCACTGCGTTACATGGCCGATCATCACGGTACTGATGATGCTATCGCGCAGAAATTAGCACGTGTAGCTAAGATCCATTTCTCTCGCCAACAAATTGCGGCATCAGGTCCTCGTTTACCTGATCGTCAACAGCTATTCAAACGCTTACTTGAATCAAAAGCAATTGATAAAGTCGTACAAGAAGAAGCGATCAGCCGCCAAGTACCAGTCGAAAAAGTACGCAAAGAAGCCATTGGTATGATGGAAGAAATCGCTGCGGATTTCTCATACCCATTGATCAAAAACGGTGAACGTTTCCTACGTTGGTTATGGACTAAGCTATACCAAGGCTTAAACATCAAAGGAGCGCAACGCGTACGTCGCTTAGCACAAGATGGTCATGAAATCGTATATGTGCCTTGTCACCGTAGCCACATGGACTACCTGCTGCTTTCTTACGTGCTATATAACGAAGGTTTAGTGCCACCGCACATTGCCGCGGGTATTAACTTAAACTTCTTCCCAGCAGGCCCTATTTTCCGCCGTGGTGGTGCATTCTTTATTCGTCGTAGCTTCCGTGGTGATCGCCTGTACTCAACGGTATTCCGTGAATACTTATCAGAGCTATTTACCAAAGGTTATTCCGTTGAGTACTTCAGTGAAGGCGGTCGCTCTCGTACTGGTCGTCTGCTTCCTGCCAAAACAGGTATGCTTTCAATGACGATTCAAGCGATGCTACGTGGTCTTAACCGCCCGGTTACGCTTGTGCCTGTATACATCGGTTATGAGCATGTAATGGAAGTAGGTACCTATGCCAAAGAGCTACAAGGTAAGCGCAAAGAAAAAGAAAATGCCGGCCAAGTGCTGCGAACTTTACGTAAATTACGCAATTTAGGCGAAGGTTACGTCAACTTTGGTGAGCCAATTCCACTTAACCAATACCTCAACGATAACGTACCAGAGTGGCACAAAGAGATTAACCCTATCGAGCCACAAAAGCCGACATGGTTAAATCCTGTGGTTAATGATTTGGCCGTTAAAATGATGACGCATATTAACGATGCGGCAGCCACTAACGCCATGACACTGTGTGCCCTTGCGTTGCTCTCATCTCGCCAACGTGCACTGAGTCGTGAAGTACTAGAGCAACAGATTGAATGCTACCTTGAGCTACTGCGTAATACGCCATACTCAAGCGAATGTACGACACCCAAAGAAAGTGCTGAGCAAATGGTTGATCACGCCATTGCGATGGATAAATTCGTGGTAGAGCGTGATAAGTTAGGTGATATTATCTCGCTTGATCGTCAGCAATCGATTTTGATGACCTACTACCGCAATAACATCATTCACTTGTTTGCGTTGCCATCATTGATTGCCCACATCGTGGTACAGCAGCAAAGCCTGACGAACGATGAGATCCATGAGCAGGTAGAGTTACTCTACCCATTCTTGAAAGCAGAGTTATTCTTACGCTTTGATGAAGAGCAACTGAATACTGAAATTGATAAGATCATTGATGAGCTAGTACGTCAGCGTCTACTTCTTAACGATGGCATTAACATCTCAATCAATAGCACCCGTATTCGCTCACTACAGCTACTTGCACGTACGATTTCAGAAACCCTGCAACGCTATGCGATCACTTTAACACTACTGCGCGCAGAGCCTGAAATGGCGAAAGATGACTTAGAGCAACACAGCCAAGTATTAGCACAGCGTCTAAGCCGTCTACACGGTATTAATGCGCCTGAGTTCTTCGACAAAGGCGTATTCAGTAGCTTAGTGAAAACATTACGCAGCGAAGGCTACTTGAACAGTGAATGTCACGCAGTCACTCGCCCGGTTGAGAATCTGGCAAACCTTCTTACATCGCTAGTATCACCAGAAGTGAACCTCACCATTCAAGCGGTAATGCAGCCAGATGACGGTAAAGAAGAAGTAACAGCAGAGACACAAGCGTAATTAACCCTAGTGTTCTGATATAAAAAAAGCGCCTTGAAGGCGCTTTTTTCTTGCTCATTTTCAGTGTTATAAGCAAACACTCAATACAATACCTAAGCAGACAATCATGCCGAAGTAATTGTTATTCAAAAAGGCACGGAAACAGCTTTCTCGTTGACGCTCTTTGATCAACATTTGCTGATAAACAAACAAACATGATGCTAATAATAAGCACCAATAGAACACCTGCCCTAATTGCAACACCATACCCACAGCGATCAATAACCCAAGCGTTGCCAGTTGCAGCACACCAATGATTAATTTATCGAAGCGACCAAATAAAATCGCTGTGGATTTAATGCCAACTTTTAAATCGTCATCACGATCAACCATCGCATATTGAGTGTCATAAGCAATCGTCCACAAAATATTTGCCGCAAACAGTAGCCATGCACTCACCGATAAATTGCCCGCTTGCGCAGCGTAGGCCATTGGGATTGACCAACCAAATGCCACCCCTAATACCAACTGCGGCAAGTGAGTGTAACGCTTCATAAACGGATAACTTGATGCTAATAACAACCCCACCACAGACAACATGATGGTTAATTTATTCATTGTTAGTACCAGCAAAAACGAGACCAGTACTAATAAGAAAAACAGCCCTAATGCTTCACGCTCTGATACCTTTCCCGACGGCATTGGGCGATGCTTAGTACGTTTAACATGGCCATCAAAATTACGATCAGCAAAATCGTTGATCACACACCCTGCTGCACGCATAAAAATCACACCGAGCACAAACACCACTAAGACATTGATATTTGGCATCCCATCTGCAGCCAAAAACAGCGCCCATAAGGTTGGCCATAACAATAAAAGACTGCCTATTGGGCGGTCAAAACGTGCTAATTGCCAAAACGCTCTGGCCTTGGTCATTTCTAACATGGGTTATTTCCTTGCATAAACTGGTGAGCCATCTAAAAACAATTCCGCCACCAGCAGGGGTTTTTCATTGATCCATAATCGTGAACGACGCGCCCAAATCGGTCGCTCGGGCATACCTAACTTTGCAATTTCCAATGCATCACGACGTGCATTCGAACCATTAAAAACACGATATCCAAGGGGATTGGTGCCAAGCTCTGCGAGATCACTTTCCTCACCACATAACGTCGAGGTTGGAATTAACGTGCGCGCATAAACCCAAGATTGTTGATCGCCTTGCAACATAACCGTACGCTCAAGGCAATCACTCATGCCAAGCAGTGCTCGCTCTGATAGTGACAACTCACCATTGTTCACTATTTTTTGCTCTAAAACTGTGACCGAGAAAACACGGCAGTGAGCAGCAAAACGGCGAGATAGAGAGTCAGACTCTAATAACCAATGCCCGACAGAGCTTCCTTCTAATGCCCATTCAACGGCGGGATACCATACAGCACCTTCAAGTAACGGACTATATAACTGCTTGAATTCCGACATGTTCTCACTACTTAATCAACGAACTCGTGATCGATAACACTTGGTTGAATGCGGTTAATTTATTAACATAATGATCTGCTATTGTAGCAAGCTGTAACCTGTACGAATATCGTTACTGTGAAAAGATTACACCTGTTTCTCACAAACTACGTGGACAACATAAGTATAATGATGAAATTATCTGCTTTTGCGACAGCACTAACGCTTGTTGGCTTGCTTCAAAGCCCCATTGCGGTGGCATCCCCCAGTGAAGAGGTCGCAAGCCAGCCTCAGATCACCTACTACACCTTAGAGCCTGATATCACCACCAACTATGTGACTCAAGGTAAACGACTCGGTTATATTCGTTTGCAAATTGATCTAATGATCAGAGATCAAAAGCACTTAACGGAAATTGAATACCATACTCCATTGATCCGTGACGCCATCATAGAAATTGTGAGCAAGCAGCCAGAAGCGAAAATTAAATCGCTCGCAGGTCGTGAAGAAATTCGTAGAGCTTGCCAAGATCAAGTCAATCGACTGCTGCTGGCAGAGACCCGTCAACAGCCTGTTGCTGAATTACTCTTTACCAAGTTCCTTTACCAGTAACATCGCACTTTGGTGATATCGTTAAAGCGAACATTGCCGCTTTAACGATATTTCTAGTACCCATTAAGCCTGACGTGGCGGATTAATTTTTGCGTCAAAAAACGCAATCACACAACCGGTCAATAAGCCAAATAGGTGCGCCATATTCGCAATGGATGTTCCCATCGGCTCAGCAAAACCAATCACCAACCATACCAGCATGAAGATCACATAAGAGCGCGCAATCACCAAACCTCGTTGAGGTGCTAACCAGCCCATCCACCAGATATAACCCATTAATGCGTATACCACGCCAGACAAACCACCAAAATTAGGGCCATCTAGCCAGAACTGACCAAAACCTGAAACTAATGAAGACAATAAGAAGATCTGCACCAGTTTAGCCGAGCCACTATGGCGCTCAATTTGTCCACCTAGTAACCACCACCATAGGCAGTTAAAAATGACATGAATTGGTGAGAAATGCAGAAGTGCATGAGAGAAGTAACGCCATAGTTCCCATTGATCGCCATTCATAAAGGGAAAATGAAGCCATGCAAATAAGGTACTTTCAAACCCTAACAACCATAAGCCGTAAATCACTAGCGAAGCGACCATAACCAGTAAGGTAAAAGGCCCCGCTTGTGCTTTGACCATGTTGATCAAACTGGGATTGTTGTAATGGAATTTGGCAGTGCGGCTTTCCGCAACCTGCCATGATGCGGCTTGGTACTTTTTATTGGTAGGATCTTGCAAAAAGGCATTCAGCTCAGCTTCGGCTTCCACCAGATACTGCTCATCTGCCAGCCATAATGCAAATTTACCCTCTGGCTCTGGCGCCATGGAGATTTCAATCCCCCGATAGGCCATATAGTCGATAAAAGCCTGGGCTTGTCGAGGGTTATAGAATCCCGCTAAGCGATACATAATGATGACCTTATCTGTCAGAAAAAATGTCTAAACCAAGATCTATCATTATCTCATACGAGATACCACTATAAAGCAGTTTATGCTTGGATCATCGGCAATGCCGCACGGCGCCATGCTTCAAAACCACCATCTAAGCTATAAACATTCTCATAGCCTTGATTGATCAAATACTGCGCCGCACCTTGGCTGCTAATACCGTGATAACACATCACGATCACGGGTTGTTCAAACTCCACCTCATCCATCCAGCTCACCATGGTGTCATTGGTTAAATGAAAGGCTTGCTCGGGATGCGCTAACGCGAACGACTGAGGATCACGAATATCAACTAACACCGCTTGGCTGTCTACCTGCTGTAATAATTCGTAAGCTTGTTCTACTGAAATGTGCTGAAACTGTTCCATGAATTTCCTTTGACTGACTTTAGGTTATCTCTATCGATCCTTACTGTTGTTATTATCAGATCGACAGGGTTAAACATAGGATCCTTTTAACACGATCCTGACGCTTGAATCACGCTTTCGCGCTAACCAAACCATTATACCTCAGCTTATGATGAATATATTCCATCAGAAAATTACGGTTTATCCACATTTTCCGAAGCGAGTAACAAAATAACTTTCAAGTGAAGACAAGGGCTTGCCGTCGATCTTACCCACAACATGAACACAAAGTGTTCATCTGTGGAAAAATCTGTGAATTGCGTTGATAATGTGTTTTGCTAAAAAATGATCCACTACATGTAGATCGGATCCAATCATAAGCTGTGGATAATATGTTCTTTAATACACAGAGATACTCACAATAGTGACGGTTATCTCATTATTTTCAATACCCTAGCGAGCTGTTATTACTCGCATCTCACAAGACTTAGTTACTCACTGATTAGCCGGATCTTCAGGCACAAAAAAACCGACACTCAGGTCGGCTTTTCTCATTGCTAAACTGCGATCATGGATCAATAAAAATCGCCCACGGCATCTTTTAGCTTTTTCATCGCATTTTTTTCTAGCTGACGAATACGCTCAGCAGACACACCATAATTATCCGCTAAATCCTGTAAGGTCGACTTATCATCGTCTAACCAGCGTGAGCGAACAATGTGTTGGCTACGCTCATCAAGGCTGGCTAATGCCTGTGATAAACGGTTATTAGCATGGTTTTCCCAGTTATTCTCTTCGTAGGTCAGTGCCACATCAGAGCTTTTATCTTCAAGGAAATATGCGGGCGCCATCGGTGCAGCATCACGATCGTCATCATCGTTCTGCATTTCAAAGGTCGGATCTTGCGCCGCTAAGCGCGATTCCATTTCTCGTACTTCTTCAGGCTCAACACCCAGTTGCTCGGCAACCATGTTAACTTCTTCGTTGTTGAACCAACCTAAACGTTTTTTCGACTTACGTAGGTTGAAGAATAATTTGCGCTGAGACTTGGTGGTTGCCACTTTCACAATACGCCAGTTACGCAAAACGTATTCGTGAATTTCTGCTTTGATCCAATGCACTGCAAATGAAACCAATCGCACCCCAACTTCAGGATTAAAACGTTTCACCGCTTTCATTAAACCAATATTGCCTTCTTGAATAAGATCAGCAATCGGCAGGCCGTAACCAGAATAACCTCGAGCAATATGCACAACGAAGCGCAGATGCGACATTACCAATGCTTTCGCAGCGTTAATATCATCATCGTAATGCAGACGTTCAGCTAACTCTTTCTCACGTTCTGGCGTGAGCATGGGATAACGGTTTACGGTCTGAATATAACTATCCAAACTGTCCGTTGATACCAGAGCCATTGCAGACATCTCTTTTGACATTCAAAGACCTCGCGTGTTTTGTACTATTTTTGTTCTATCGTAACGATAAATAAACGCCAACTTACGTTACGTGAACCTGCAATAATGCCTGTAAACATAGTCCAATTGCAAGCCGAAGCGCTAATGAATATGAATTACAGGCATCATTAATCAATAAAGCTGTATCGAAACTGATATAAACGACAATTTACACCGGCTCGATCTCCTTTAGGTGACGTCCAGCAGATAATCTTGCTGCTAGTAAGCCTAAAAACGCTGCTAGCATAACCATAATTAAGCTCTCATCCCAGCTCAATCCGATCATTCTAAAATTGCTACCATAGAGGTTAGCCAGCTTTGCAACCGCTTCATCAAGCAATAGCGTTACCACTGCTGTTAAGATCCACGCAATCACAGCGGCAATTAAGCCATACCAAACACCAACATAAAGATAAGGGCGTAGGATGTAGCTGTCTGTTGCGCCCACCATCTTCATCACTTGGATTTCATCTTTATGACTCAGTACTTGTAGACGCAGGGTATTACCCACAATCAAAAAGACCGCAAATAGCATCAAGCCAGACATTAGCATTGCCAGTGTGATCGCTAAATCTTGAATTGCGGCTAAACGCTGTAGCCAATCACTGTCTAAACGTACTTCGTTCACCATTGGGTCTTTGCCTAGCTTGTCAGCAAGAGCACGGGCTTGAACATCACTTTGCCAATCAGGCGCAGGTTTAACAATGATCACCGCTGGCAGTGGGTTATCTTTAGCATCAAACAAGCTCAGTGCTTTTTCAAAACCGCCATGAGCACGAAACTCTTCTAACCCTTGTGTGGCTGAAATGTATTGAACACTTTCGGTTTCTGGCCACTTTTTAATGCTGTCAGCAAAAGCTTCACCGTCACTATCACTGACCTTGTTATTCAGGTAAACGGTGATTTGACTTGGGTTTTGCCAAGAATCAGCCACTACAGTGATGTTCTTTGCCATTAGGTAGAAAGTACACGGTAGCGTAAGGGCAAAAGCCAATACCGCTAGGGTTAAAAAGTTACCTAATGGGCGACGGAACATGTCTCTTAAAGCTGCTCCACCTTGCTGGCGATGAATCGCAAAGAAACCGGTCGATTTACGCGCCATGACTCAACTCCCTTAGGTTTCCTTTTTGTAGATCTAAGCGACGATAATCTCGGCTCGCTAGTAATGATGTATCGTGGGTTGCCATTAATACGGTTACCCCAACACGATTAAATTCTTCAAACAAGCGCAATACTTGTTGTGATAAATCTGGGTCTAAGTTACCAGTTGGCTCATCGGCAAGCAGTAACATAGGTTTGTTCACAACAGCGCGGGCAATACCCACACGCTGTTGCTCACCACCGGAGAGTTGGATTGGCAAACACTTGGCTTTATCCAACAGTCCGACTTTATCAAGCGCCGCACAAACACGACGCTTGATGTCATTTTCCGGCACTTGCTCAACACGTAATGGCAATGCAACGTTGTCGTACACACTGCGATCCATCAGTAGCTTGTGATCTTGGAAAATGATGCCGATATTTCGGCGCAGAAATGGGATCTGCTTATTGGGTAAACGCGTGATGTCATGACCGTTAAACCAGATCTGACCATCACTTGGGCGTTCTAAAGCACAAATTAATTTCAGCAGGGTACTTTTACCGGCACCTGAGTGACCGGTTAAAAAAGCCATGTCTGCTGGACGTAGATGGAAATCTACTTTCTGTAGGGCTTGCCTACCGCCACGATAAGCTTTACTTACCTGCTGAAATCGAATCACGCTTTATTCCTCATCGCTAAATAACGCTTCAATAAACTCATCTGCTGCAAATGGACGGAGATCGTCAATGCCCTCACCGATACCGATGTAACGAATAGGAATATTAAACTGATCTGCAATAGCGAAAATTACGCCACCTTTTGCTGTGCCGTCCAATTTGGTGATCGTGATCCCCGATACCGGAGCCACATCACTGAACAACTTAGCTTGGCTGATCGCATTTTGGCCAGTGCCCGCATCCACTGTTAGCATAATTTCATGAGGGGCATCGACATCCACCTTCTTCATTACGCGAACAATCTTACGCAGCTCTTCCATTAGGTTGCCTTTGTTTTGCAAGCGACCTGCGGTATCGGCAATCACCACATCAATGTTCTTCGCTTTTGCCGATTCAATGGCATCGAAGATCACTGAAGCACTGTCAGCACCCGTATGTTGCGCCACAACTGGGACGTGGTTACGCTCACCCCATACTTGCAGCTGTTCAACAGCCGCCGCACGGAACGTATCACCTGCCGCCAACATGACGGATTTACCTTCAGATTGGAATTGCTTCGCTAGCTTACCGATAGTGGTGGTTTTACCAACACCATTAACGCCTACCATTAAGATGACATACGGCTTCTTGCTCGTATCAACAACCAAAGGCTGCTCGACTTTGCTTAGCATGTCTGCCAATTCATCTTTTAGTAAACCATAGAGGGCTTCACCGTCTTTAAGTTCCTTTCGAGATGCTTTATCGGTCAGATTTTCGATAATTTTCAGCGTGGTATCCATACCGACATCTGCAATCAATAGCTGCTCTTCCAGCTCTTCAAACAGTTCGTCATCGATTTTCTTACCGCTAAATAGACCGAAGAAACCTGCACCAAAATTGGTCTTGGTTTTCTTTAAACCACGCATTAGGCGGGCAAAGAAGCCTTCAGATTTTGGCTTTTCTTGCTCAACTGGCTTGGCTTCTACTACCTCAGGGGCTGTTTCATTTTCAGCCTCTGTTTGTGCAGTTAGCTCTGCCTCGTCTTCTTTTGCATCTTTACTTGGTGCTGATGGCTCAAGCTCTGATGAAACTTCTGGCGCTTCCGTTACCGTTTCTTCAACAACGTGCGTTTTTTCAGCGTCATTTACTTGCAACGTCTCTGCCAATTCGACATCATCAGTCTTAGCAATCTTCTCTTGCTCTGCTGCAGCTAAGTCGTCAGTTTGAACATCTTCATTATGCTCAACTTTCGCTGTTGCCTCGTCAGAGGAATGTGTTGATTCAGGGCTTTCTGAAGCCCCATCGACTACTGATTGTTCAGTAGTTTGTTCCTTTTGAGCATCGTTATCTTCAGAGCCAAATCCGAGCCATGAAAATAATCCGCGTTTCTTTTTTTCTGCCATTGGCGAATCCTAGCGCTTGATTGGTACAATTTGCAGCCTAAAAACAGGTGTATACTATCATTTTCTCAACGGTCAAAAAAATCTATGACGCAGCGTAGACAACAAACAACTCGCAAACCACAAAATAATCGTCCTGGCGGGTTCGTTCGCATCATTAGCGGACAATGGCGTGGACGCAAATTACCCGTTCATGATGTCGAAGGACTACGTCCTACCACAGACCGTGTAAAAGAAACACTTTTCAACTGGTTAGCGCAAGACATTTATCAATCTAAATGCCTTGATTTGTTCGCTGGTAGCGGCGGTTTAAGTTTTGAAGCCCTTTCTCGTGGTGCAGAAAGCGTCACGATGCTTGAACTGGACAAAAAAGCAGCCAATCAATTGGAGCAAAATTTAAAAACCGTTGGTGCAACAAATGCGACAGTGGTTAATGGTGACAGCTTAGCGTTTCTGTCACAACCAGGCAGTGCACATGATTTAATCTTTATTGATCCTCCTTTTAGAAAAGATCTTATTCAAGATGTGATCACCGCATTGGAAAACAACGGCTGGCTTGCTCCCCATGCAATGATTTATATTGAAGCCGAAAAGGAATTAGGCAACCTGACAACGCCAAGCCATTGGCACCTGCACCGTGAAAAAACAGCAGGACAGGTTTGCTATCGCTTATTTGCTAGAGAGGAACCATGAAGGCATTAATACTTGTCGCTAAACTCGCCATCGCTTTTGTTTGGCTAGTGCTATTGGTCAATATTGTTCACCCATTCCCTGGCGTGGCAGCCATGGCGTTATATATCATGACCGCGTTCTTGTTTATGATGCACGGCCTGCAAATGCTGATTTTTATCGGCGCATTTGGCGATAAAATTAATATGTCCGGTTGGGAGAAGTGGTCGATACTTATCTTTGGTATCTTCGCCCTACTCGATATCCGTCGCAAGCACATGATGTGACATAGAATAGAACAAAAAAGCGAACTCACAAGTTCGCTTTTTTATTGTCTTATAACAATGATTAATGCTGGTCGCGATCGCATTGGCAATTCCAGCACAATTCAAATTGCCCTTGATTGACTTCACCACACTGCCTACAACACCAATCGTGATAATCATTACGTTGGTAATCACTCACAATCACTTGCGCTCGTTGCCATTGCCACGGTGAAACCCACACCTTCACTTCGACCACATTAGCCGGAAGCTCACCTATTGCAGCACCTAAGGCTTCTCCCGTTAAGCGTGTTTTTACCCCTTCGCTTTCTAATAAGCCTTTTACACTATGTGCTTCAAGACTATTACTCGCGCTATATATACATTGCCATTGCTCAGACATGGGAACTCCTCAAATGACACTTTCGCTACAGCGCAAGCACTGATCCCACAAACAGCCCTTGAGCAATAAAATACGTCGACATAATGATCGCTGTTGAAGCGGTAAATTCTTGTTTGAAACGATTAATCGCCAATGTCAGATCCGATAGCACAAACAACACCGCCCCTACCACAGCTAACAATGCTGCTTGGCTGTGAGATAACAACCAAAATTGCCCAGCGGCAAAAGCCATCAACATGATCACGCTCATGTATAGCGCAACGGGCGCTTGTAGCTTCCCTAAATAAGGTAACAAGAGTAGAAACACCACAATACCAATCGCTATACACAATGCCAGTAGCCACCAGCCCACATGCCCTTGCCATTGACTCGCAAACGCTGCAGTGTAAACGACATGAGCGAGAAAAAAACTGATTAACCCCGCCATAAATCGATCTTGTGGCAACATCAGATAAATGTCCCCCAGCACCGAGAAACATAACCCAACAACAATTGCCCAATAATAAAAACTTGGCGCACCACTCCATAAACAAGCGATCACCATCAACACGACCGTGAGCGGCTTACTGACATAGAACAGCCAACGAGGGCCCCGATAAGCAGCCATGATATGGAGCACTGCTAATAAAATAATACATAACCACATAAGTGACGATTCACGTTCCTTTTCGTAGCTCTTGTAACAGTGACTAAATATCACGGCTTTTGCCATCTCAATAATCGGAAATTCTTCACTCCGAGATCACAAAGCCTACAAAAGCTAACATCACGAACAACTAAACAATACAAAGCAAACGTTTACTTTTCTTGTGTAGCGTTTTCCTGCCATTTTAATAAAGATACCTAAAAACCATAACCTTCTTCATTTAAGAATCGTCATCAAAAAAAACAAACACTACTTTGAAAAACAACACCTTAAAAACAAAAAGATAATATCCATAGCCGTTAAAATGTAAAATATACGCTTTGAGTATGCGCTATTTCCAATAAAAAACACCACTCAATAGAGCTATTGGAAATATTAAGTAAGAAATTCATTAGATTTGGTTATATAGCAAAGCTTTAATAAACAAATTAATTACTAATAAGTTGCCATACTCAAAACATTGAACAAATAAGCCATGTTTTAACAGATAAAATTCCCAACAGATAAGAAAAGAACAAGAAAAACAACACCAAAACCAATAAAAACAGCAAGTTAAAATCGATAAAAAACTACAAAGACAACATTAAACAGTTTAAAAAGGTAAGAAAAACACTGTTTATTTGGCTATTTGAAGCCTTTATCATGATATAAAAATGTTTTTATCTTGATTTTGACGCCATCATATTGCTTAAGCGGTAAAAAAAATGTTATTCTTTTTGTCAAGCTAAACTGTTAACAAAAAAAAGGATGACAATATGTTCACATCTTCTCAAAAACAAGGACTTATGATGATTGCTGTAGTCGTTGGCCTAATGACACTACCAATTCTCTACTAAAAGAATTACTCAATTAAAAAAAATAGCGCCTTTTGGCGCCATTTTTTTATCTGCTTCACACCCACCTTCCTTAATTGCACCAAATAACAACAACTTCTCCGTTTTAGCGCAAAATAAAACCCGATGCATTACTACACAGGGCTTGAATAAAAACAGGGGAATTTAGTGCTTAGAGCTTAATATGGTGCCAATTTACGGTATAAAACCATATTGCGGCTAATGTAAAACCACAAAGCAAGGTAATGGCAACACCCCATACCAAGCGACTGCTGCGTGGTGCTAACTCCTTTTCACACCAATCACACAGTTGAATAAATTCATCACTTGAATCAACGGATTCATCCGATGACGTAAAGCGTTGATTCAGTTCAGCGATCTTTTCTAGTGTCATTAACACATCATGGGGTAAACGATCTTCACAACTGCCAATCAATTGCTGAAGATCAGAACCTTTGGCGTGATAATGGTGACGTAATAAATCTTCAATACGTCGTGAACGATCAATTACTTGCTCAATATCGACCATGAGCCCACTCCTTGTTGATGCCTTATATTTACCTTACAACTAAAGTGCCAATATGCAAGATAGCTTACGTAAAGTTATCTTATTTTTGTTACGGTTAGATCACGCTTTTCTACCCATTGATTAGTGATATCTCCCTGATTGTGAATAATAACCAGCAAGACAGTCTTTCATCTTTCAAGGAGTAAGCCTTATGCCAACAGGGATCATTGTGGCAATTTGCATTCTATTTATCTTCTCATTTGGCTATTTCATTTTTAGCTATCGCCGCCATACATTAGGACTTGATGCACCAGAGCGAAAACTGGATGTCATGATCCTTGATAAGCAAAGTAATAAGGTTATCGGCTCTCACCCAGGTGAAGAAGATGAAGAATATTGGATTTACGTTGAGCCCGTTGCCGGAGGTCCAAAACGTGAATTTATGGTCGGTATCCATTATTACCACGCCCTAAACCCAGGCGATAAAGGCACCATGACTTATCGTGGTCACCAGTTCATGCATTTTGCGCTACAGCGTGATTAAACATTAAATAATAAAAAAGCCTGACAGTGATGTGACCCCATAAAGTTGGACATTTCGGTTAAGCGGCTTGTAAGGCCTGATTTCGATATTCAATCGGAGTCAGG
>NZ_SSMG01000082.1 GCF_009873615.1 Photobacterium lucens | reverse complement strand
GTATCATTGATAAATCTTTTTGACTAATCATTCAACGAGTGCCCACACAGATTGCATGGTCAAATTGTTAAAGAACATTTAGCGCAACACATCGTGTTGGCTGAGGCTGCGTATAATACACCGCGCTCATTTCAAGTCAACAATAATTTTAAATTTATTTTTTAAAACTCTTATTGGACTTGGCTTAAAGCGACTTTTCTTATCTTTTTAAGATTAAGATGAATTTTTAGCTTTAAGACTGCAATTTATCAAACTCAAAAAACATCGTTCAGATATTTTCAAAGCCACTTTTCATTATAAACTGCTTAACTACAAGTTATACACAGGTTGTAAATAACTTACTAACCGTCCGTATTCCCTGTCGATGGAGGCGCATTATAGGGAGGTCGTGAGATATAGCAATAGTATTTTAAGAAAAAAGTGTTGAATGCAAAAATTTCCAACGATAAGCCTTAAAACCATCACTTTTTGCACAATTTAACAAGTTTCTTATATCAAAAAGAAAAGGCATATGAGTAAACTCATATGCCTTTTCGTAATTTTTTAAGTTTAGTCTTTAATTGAAACAATGAATGACGAATTCAATAATTCCTCTCTGTGGTAATTCAGAGGTTGTCCATCAAGATCAGTAACAATAGCCCCTGCACTTTCTGCAACACACTGACCAGCGGCGGTGTCCCACATCATTGTTGGTCCTAAACGTGGATAACGTTGGGCTCTACCTTCTGCGACTAAACAGAACTTTAAGGATGAACCGACTTCCGTCATTTTATGCTCACCCATTTGTTCTAGATATTGCGCAAGCTCTGGTGATGGATGAGAGCGGCTGCCAACAATTGTTGGTACTGTGGCTACTCTGACTTTAATAGGCTCACGCCCCGCTTTGGTTTCTAGCCACGCTTTTTCGCTATTCCCCAACCATGCTTTTTCTAATGCTGGCGCATAAACTACCCCTAATACAGGTTTCCCTTCTTTTATAAGTGCGATATTAACGGTGAATTCGCCGTTTTTACGGATGAACTCTTTGGTTCCATCGAGAGGATCAACTAACCAAAAGCTGTCCCAGTGTTGCCTTTCTTGCCAGTCAGTATGGGCTGATTCTTCTGAAAGAATGGGAATATCGGGAGTTAACTGCTTTAGCTTGGCTACAATAATTTCGTTTGCGGCAAGATCGGCATCGGTCACTGGACTACTATCTGATTTTTGTTCGATCTGAACCTGACCATGGTAACGATCCATAATGGCAGCACCGGCTTCTAATGCGATGCTATATATTTCGTCGAGTAACATTGCCAATCCCTTTCTCCTTATAGTGTTTTAGCTGATGATCTGTTGTGACTTAAGGTGTTCGATACACTGTGCCACCAGCTCTTCTATTGCGTGACTTCCTGCCGCTAAATGGATCTCAGGCGATAACGGCGACTGGTATTCAGAATCGATACCCGTGAATTGCTTGATTTCACCTGCTCGCGCTTTTTTATACAAGCCTTTTGGATCACGTTTTTCACACTCGACTAAAGGTGTATCAACAAAAACCTCAATAAACTCGCCATCAGGAAGAAGATCACGTACCAGCTGTCTTTCTTCTCGGTGAGGAGAAATAAACGCGCTCAGTACGATTAAACCCGCATCAGCCATTAGCGCTGCCACCTCACCGATACGACGAATATTCTCACGACGATCTTCACTGGAGAAACCTAAATCTCGACATAAACCATGACGAACATTATCGCCATCTAATAGATAAGTGTGATGACCAAGCTCGGCCAGCTTATTTTCCAATGCACCAGCGACTGTGGATTTACCTGCACCGCTTAACCCTGTAAACCACAACACACAAGGTTTCTGCTGTTTTTGCTCGGCACGTAATGCTTTTGTTACGGTATGACGATGCCAAACAATGTTTTCTTTATCATCATGGACTTGTGGTGTGATTGTCATAACACACTCCGTTGTTTAGTGATTAAAAAGGAAATAACAGTGGGATCAAACTGAGAACAACCACTGAATAGACTATCGATATCGGCAATCCAATCCGTAGATAATCTTTTAATTTATAGTTACCAACACTGTAGACCAGTAAGTTAGTTTGATAACCATAAGGTGAAATAAAGCTCGCACTCGCGCCAAATAGCACCGCCATAATAAAAGGCATTGGATCGACATTATAAGCCAGCGCTAAGCTGTAACCGATGGGGAATGATAAGGCGGCGGCTGCATTGTTAGTCACCAGTTCAGTCAATACTAATGTCATGAGGTACACAGCTATCAATGCGCCATAGATCCCCCAACCATTAAAAGCGGTGATTAATGCTTCCCCCATACGTTCAGATAACCCAGTACTTATCATCAATTGAGCAAGCGTAAGCGCAGAGCCGACAATCACCACAATATCGACAGGGAATCGGCGACGTAACTCGGTAAAGGAAATGATCCCAACAGCGAGCATCACGAGTAAGTAAGCAGCTAACCCTTTAATAATGGGCAGCACATCCAATAAAGCGAGTCCAATAACGGCAAGAAATCCCATTAATACTGCTGCACTTTTACTGTTATCTAATCGAGCACTGGAATCTAAGCCGTTCACTAATACGAACTCACGATCTAACGTGGTTTTCTTTTGTTGAAAGGTTTTGCCCGGCACGATGACTAAGGTATCACCAGCATGTAGTTCAATGTTACCCAATCCACCAGCTAGACGTTCGTGACCACGGCGAATGGCGACGACGACTGCATCAAAGTTTTCTCTAAAACGTGTACTCTTTAGAGTTTTGCCTCTGATCCCTGCTGAATGGCTCA
The DNA here is from genome assembly GCF_009873615.1 of Photobacterium lucens. Classification (GTDB taxonomy): domain Bacteria; phylum Pseudomonadota; class Gammaproteobacteria; order Enterobacterales; family Vibrionaceae; genus Photobacterium; species Photobacterium lucens. Next base: position 50,997 of record NZ_SSMG01000082.1, on the reverse strand, counting down.
CGATCACTTCCATCATGGATTGACCATTAAGGTGATGCTGTCCAAAAAGGTTCAGCCCTTGGATTTCTTGTAAGGTAGTGACACTTTCTACATCACCACAAAATAATAAGGTATCCCCTGCTTTAAGTTTGGTATCGGGGCAAACAGGTGCGATAGTTTCGCCATCTCGGATCAATTCAGCTAAGAATAAACGGCGTAATGCACGCAGACCATTTTCAGCCACCGTTTTTCCGACCAAGGGGGAATCTGCTTTTACCCTTGCTTCGAGAAAATAAGGCAGTTGATCGTCAGCATGATCATCATAACTTGGTAATAAGTGACTAAGCGGAATAAGAATAGCTAGGCCGATAACCAACACAGCAAGACCAATAACACTTGGCGCAAAGAAACTTAAACTCGGCAGTCCCGCATCTTCAACAAAGCTATTAATGATTAAGTTAGTGGATGTACCTATTAGCGTTAAGGTGCCACCTAAAATCGCCGTATAGGATAAAGGTAACAATAATTTAGAAGGGGCATGGCGCTGATTACGTTTAATGGCACCAATCAGTGATACCACGACTGCCGTATTATTGGTAAATGATGATAATAACGCGGTTGATAAACCGAGCTTCGTTACCACTGAGCTTTGACCACCCTGTGAGATTTGACGCCCAACCCAACTTATCAAACGCGTTTTTTCTAATGCGATGGAAACAAGGATCAACAATACCAAGGTCAATAATGACGAATTAGTAAAGTTACCCGCCAGCGTAGGTAAGTCGATCATGCCTGACTGAAAACCAATAAACGCAGCCCCAGCAAAGAGATAGGCTGGTTTTATCTTGGTTGCCAGTAAACAAAGAATGATCACCACCAACATAGCGAGAACGATCGCTTGCTCCCATCCCATGATGATTACCCTAGCAACTTGCTAAGATCTTTCGCATCCCAATGCGGGAAATGCTTACGGATCAGGGCATTTAACTCAACTTCAAAAGCTGAGTATTGCGCGGTATTTTGTTTCGTATCTAACGCTTCACGTACCATACCCGCACCAACCGTTACATTGGTTAAACGATCAATCACAATGAAGCCACCGGTGTCTTTACACGCTTGGTAACTATCTACCGCAATCGCTTCATTTAAGCTCACTTCACACAGACCAATACCATTTAAAGGCAATGCTTCCGTTTCAAAGGTTTCAAGGTTGTTGATATCCACTTGATGACGAATAGCATCAACCGTACCAACCGTTTTCTTACCAGCTACTTTAATATCGTATTGGCGACCTGTTTCTAATGGTGATTCCCCCATCCAAACAATATCAGCCAATAAGCTATTACTTAGCGGTACCGTTTCCTCAGCAGCGACTAACGTATCGCCACGGCTGATATCAATTTCATCAGCCAAGGTTACAGTCACAGCTAAACCCGGATATGCCACTTCAAGATCACCATCAAAGGTAACGATACGCTCAACAGTAGATGTTTTACCTGATGGTAATGCACGTACTGTTTGACCAACACGTAATTCACCGGATGCCAATGTGCCGGCAAAGCCACGGAAATCAAGATTAGGACGGTTAACGTATTGCACAGGGAAACGCAGCGCATCAGAGGTTTGATCTTGGGCTAGGTCAACTTTCTCTAATAACGTCAATAATGAGTCACCTTGATACCAAGGCGTTTTATCGCTCAAACCAACAACGTTATCACCTTCAAGTGCTGACAATGGCACAAGGCTAATATTGATATCGCTATTGAGTTTTTTCGAGAATGCTAAATATTCTTCACGGATAGATTCAAAACGTGCTTGATCGAAACCCACCAAGTCCATTTTATTAATCGCAACGATAAAGTGACGAATACCCAATAGGCTCGCAATGTAAGAGTGACGACGAGTTTGATCCAATACGCCTTTACGCGCATCAATCAAAATAACCGCGACATCACAAGTTGAAGCCCCTGTTGCCATATTACGGGTGTACTGCTCATGCCCCGGGGTATCAGCAATGATGAATTTACGCGCTTTGGTTGAGAAATAGCGGTAAGCCACATCAATGGTGATCCCTTGCTCACGCTCAGCTTGTAAGCCATCAACTAGCAGTGCCAAGTCAGGCTTATCGCCTGTCGTACCGACTTTCTGGCTATCGGTATGAATGGCAGCTAGCTGATCTTCATAAATTTGGTGAGAATCATGCAGTAGTCGGCCGATAAGCGTACTTTTACCGTCATCCACTGAGCCACAGGTTAAAAATCGCAGCAGAGATTTATTATGGTGTTGGTCAAGGTAAGCTTCGATACCGAGCTCAGCGACCTGTTGTTCAATCACGCTATTCATTATTCTCTCCTTAGAAGTAACCTTGGCGTTTTTTCAATTCCATTGAGCCGGACTGATCGTGGTCAATCGCTCGGCCTTGTCGCTCACTCGATGTCGCCACCAACATCTCTTCAATAATACCTGGCAACGTATCTGCCGTTGATTCAATGGCTCCCGTTAGTGGGTAACAGCCCAAGGTTCTAAAGCGCACACTCTTTTGTTCAATTTTTTCCCCAGGCTGTAACTCCATGCGATCATCATCGACCATGATCAACATGCCATCTCGCTCCACTACAGGACGCACTTCCGATAGGTATAACGGTACGATTTCAATGCCTTCAAGGTAGATGTATTGCCAAATATCAAGCTCCGTCCAATTTGATAGCGGGAAGACGCGAATACTTTCGCCTTTATTGATTTGGCCGTTGTAGGTTTTCCAGAGCTCAGGACGCTGGTTTTTCGGATCCCATGTATGATTCTTATCGCGGAAGGAATACACACGCTCTTTCGCTCGAGACTTTTCTTCGTCACGACGAGCACCACCAAAAGCGGCATCAAAACCATACTTATCCAGCGCCTGCTTCAAGCCTTGAGTTTTCATGATATCGGTATGTTTTGATGAGCCGTGAACAAACGGACTACACCCCATCGCCAATCCTTCTGGGTTTTTGTGTACCAATAGATCAAAACCGTATTTTTCTGCAGTGCGATCGCGAAATTCGATCATCTCGCGGAATTTCCAATCGGTATCTACATGCAACAATGGGAACGGAATTTTCCCCGGGTAGAATGCCTTACGTGCAAGGTGCAACATCACTGATGAATCTTTACCGATAGAGTACATCATCACTGGATTATCAAACTCAGCCGCTACTTCACGGATAATGTGGATACTTTCCGCTTCTAACTGCTTGAGGTGGGTTAAACGTTTCGGGTCCATCTCTCTCTCCATACTATGCCAGTTTAACTACCGCATCTTGCTGCTGTAGCGACTGTTCCTGTTTTGTGAACCAATCTAATTTCGTCGATAGGTTTACCACCTCTCCTACAACAATCAGCGAGGGAGAAGCAGCGTGTTGAGCTAATTGAGCCAGTTCGCTTAACTGACCTTTTAATACTTTTTGCGTTTTCTGCGTGCCACGTTCAATGATGGCTATCGGAGTGTCTGCACCACGACCGTGCTCTAATAATTGCTGTTGAATGTGACTCGATTTCATCAAGCCCATATAAATCACTAAGGTCTGTTTACCACGCGCCAGCGTTGACCAATCTAAGGTGTCACCGTCAGGCTTTAAATGCCCAGTCACAAACATGGCTGTTTGGGCATAATCACGGTGAGTGAGAGGAATACCAGCATAAGCGGTAGCACCCGCAGCGGCTGTAATACCCGGTACGACTTGGAATGGAATATCAGCATCAAATAGCACTTCTAATTCTTCACCACCGCGACCAAACACAAACGGATCGCCACCTTTTAGACGCACGACACGCTTACCTTGTTTGGCATAGTGAACAATTAAACGATTGGTTTCTTCTTGCGGCACGCTGTGAAAACCTGCTTTTTTGCCAACACAGACTAACTCTGCATCACGGCGAACAAGATCCATGACTTCATCAGAGACTAAATAGTCATAAAGTACGACGTCAGCCTGCTGCATTAACTGCAATGCTCGAAGAGTTAGTAAGCCTGCATCACCTGGACCGGCACCAATTAATGCCACTTGGCCTTGAGGAGGTGCTTGATGGGTTAATGCCACCAGCTCTTGCTCAGCTTCTTGCTCTCGACCTGCAGCAACTAAATCACCAAATCGTCCGTTGAAGGCTTGCTCCCAGAAATAACGACGAGCAGAAAAAGACGAAACAGTTTGTGATAGACGCTGACGGAAATTGCCTGCGATAGTCGCCATACGTCCTAAATGTTGTGGTAGCAACGCTTCTAGCTTTTCACGTAATAAGCGAGCCAGTACAGGGGCTTGGCCTGACGAAGAAATCGCGATAATGATTGGGGAACGATCAACAATAGAGGGAACAATGAAGCTACAACGTTGGGTATCATCCACCACATTCACCAATACTTGACGTTGGTTGGCTGATTGATACACCAGTGCATTAACAGATTTGCGATCCGTTGCAGCGATAGCTAAGAAAATGCCATCGAGATCGTCAGGTGAAAAAATCTCACCTACATGTTGAATTTGTCCTTGGGCTAATGCAGCAGTGAAATCCGCATTTAACGTTGGGGCAATGACACGCACATCTGCCCCTGCTTTTAATAGCATACGGGTTTTACGCCACGCGCTGTCATCACCACCGACAACCAAACACGGTCGACGCTTTAAATCTGCAAAAATTGGCAAGTAATCCATCATTAGCCCCTCTTTTTATCCCTAGATGCACTATAGAGGGGGCTAGATATTACTTGAAATTCTAAAATTTCATTTTTTATTCCAAAATGTTTAGCAAAACACTGCTTTTTCGCCAAAATGAAACTAAGCAGAGGCTTTCGCTATATAAAGACGAATATATAGTGATAAATCTCACTTTTATGGCTAGCACTAGGGAAGCAAGCAAATCGTTTCCCTAAACGTTATGCCTTTTCTGTCTAGGTTATGACGAATAACTCACCTTTAAATGCGTTAAATCGAACCACAATATTCGATCTCAGTAACACTCCATCAAAAAAAACGAGATCGATAGCACAATAGTGCGACACAGCTAACAGCGTTTATCAGCATATTTGATACCTTACGCCTGCTTTTTTGCCTACCCCGTTTGGAGATATTCATGACGTTATCAGCTAAGCCTTTATCAATTGCGATCCTTGGCGGTTTACTTACGCTTGCCGGCCCTGCGACTGCAGACACCATCAAGCTACGTATCCTAGAAACAACCGATATCCATACCAATGTGATGGATTACGATTACTACAAAGATAAACCAACGGACAAAACAGGCTTAGTGCGCACAGCAACCTTAGTTGAAAAAGCACGTGGTGAAGTAACAAACAGCGTATTAGTTGATAATGGTGACTTGCTACAAGGTAGCCCTATGGGTGACTACATGGCAGCCAAAGGGATCAAACACGGTGAAGTACACCCTGTTTACAAGGTAATGAACCAACTTAATTACGATGTGGGTAACATTGGTAATCACGAGTTTAACTATGGTTTAGACTTCCTTGATACCAGCATTGAAGGTGCTGACTTCCCTTACATTAATGCTAACGTTTACGATCTAAAAACAGGCAAAAACCTATTTAAGCCTTACCTTATTAAGGAATATACCTTCAAAGACATCGATGGTAACGATCAACAAGTGAAGATCGGTTACATCGGTTTTGTACCGCCACAAATCATGGTGTGGGATAAGAAGAACTTAGAAGGTAAGGTGGAAGCAAAAGACATTAAGCAAACCGCTGAGAAATTCATTCCACAGATGAAAGCAGAAGGTGCTGACATCATCGTGGCAATTCCACACTCAGGTGTTGCGGCAGACCCATACAAAGTGGGCGCAGAAAACTCGGTTTACTACTTAACACGAGTTAAGGGCATTGATGCGATTGCCTTTGGTCACTCACACGCAGTATTCCCGAGCAAAGATTTTGCAAACCTACCGGGCGCAGATGTCGAGAAAGGCACGATCAACGGTATTCCTGCTGTGATGCCGGGTCGCTGGGGCGATCACGTGGGTATCATGGACTTGGTGCTAGATAAAGACGGTAACAGCTGGAAAGTAACTTCAGCACAAACTGAAGCTCGCCCTATTTTCGACAAAGCGACGCAAAAGCCTATCGTTGATGCCGATCCTAAATTAGTCGCAGCCGTAAAAGTGGATCATAACGCGACTCGTGATTTTGTTAATCAGCCAATTGGTAAAGCAAGCGATGTAATGTACAGCTACCTTGCACTGGTACAAGATGATCCAACGGTACAAATCGTTAACCTTGCACAGAAAGATTATGTTGAGCGCTTCATTCAAGGCGATCCTGATCTAGACGGTATCCCTGTTCTGTCTGCTGCCGCGCCATTTAAAGCTGGCGGTCGTGGTAATGATGCAACCAACTTTACTGAAGTAGAAGCCGGTCAACTGACTTTCCGTAACGCTGCTGACTTATACTTGTACCCAAATACCCTTGTTGCAATGAAAGTGACAGGTAAAGAAGTGAAAGAATGGCTGGAGTGTTCAGCAGGACAATTTAACCAAATCGATGTTAACAGTGATAAACCACAAGGTTTGATCAACTGGGATGGTTTCCGTACTTACAACTTCGATGTGATTGATGGCGTGACTTACAACATCGATATTTCACAACCAGCAAAATACGACGGTGAGTGTAAAGTCATTAACCCAACAGCAAACCGTATTAAAGATCTAACTTTCAACGGTAAGCAGGTTGCTGACAATCAAAAATTCATTATCGCAACCAACAACTACCGAGCTTACAGCGGTAAGTTTGCAGGTACAGGTGAGAAGTTTGTCGCGTTCGCATCACCAGATGAAAACCGCACTGTACTTTCAGACTACATCAGCCGTGTAAGTAAAGAGAAAGGCCAAGTAGTACCAAGTGCAGATAACAACTGGCACTTCACACCACTGAAAAGTGATAAGAAGTTAGATATTCGCTTTGAAACTGCCAATAGCGAAAAAGCAGCCAAGTTCATTAAAGACAAAGGTCAGTACCCAATGACCCAAGTTGAAACAACACCAACTGGCTTTGCTATTTACCAATTGGATTTACAACACGCGAAATAATCGTCGTGATAAAGTAAGCTATCGATACCGCAGCACTGTCTGCGGTATTTTTTTACTGTTAAAGAGTGAGCGATCATGAAGCATTCCGCACAACTTTCTCAACTTGCCGAATTTCTTCAACAATTTGGCGCAGAGCAAACCACCATTGACGAAGCATTAGCACACGCTCAAATATTAGAACTGCCTACTCGTCATATCTTGCTCAATCAAGGTCAACAAGCTGAGCAATTTTACTTTTTACTCGATGGACTGTGCCATGCCTGTTATCTCACCGAAAACGGTAAACAATTCAGTAAAGAGTTTTATTGGGATCAAGATGCGTTAATTGGCTTTGAGGGACTGATCACCCAATCCCCATCACCTTTTCTATTAGAAACCTTATCAGCAAGTCAACTTATCGCACTACCGATTACATTAATTGAAACATGGCGTGCCCAAGGCTTAGCACTGTATATCAACTTATTGGAACGTCAGTTGGTGTTTAAAGAAAACAAAGAGCGCTTTATGTTGATGTACAGCCCTGAAGAACGATACCAATTGTTTACACAAAGCTTTGCGGAACTTAATTTTAAACTGACGGATTATCAGATTGCGTCGTACCTCGGGATCACGCCTATTAGTTTAAGCCGCATTAAAAAAAGGCAAGCGCAGCCACAATAATGCAACGAAATTAACAATGGTTAATGAGGCATTGAAAAACTCAGGTTACTATGAAGATCACTTTGTTTATCATCGATAAGAGAACACCTGATGCTTACTTGGCAATGCCTTTCTTTTGCACAACTCACACCCCACCAGCTTTATGATGCACTAAAGCTTCGCTCTGATATTTTTGTCGTCGAGCAAACCTGTGTTTACCCTGATCTTGATGATAACGATCGTGCGGATGATGTTTACCACCTACTCGGTTATCAAGGCGGCAAACTGATCGCTTACTTACGCTTATTACGCCCGGGGCTTACTTACGATAACGTCAGCATTGGTCGTGTCGTTACAGCACAAGAAGCACGTGGTAATGGCATCGGTCATGAGCTCATTAAACAAGGACTCGCCAACGCGGCACGTCTTTGGCCTAATGCAACGATTGAGATCGGAGCGCAAGAGCATCTCATTCATTTTTATCGTCAACATGGATTTGAGCAAACCTCTGAGATGTATCTTGAAGATGGCATCCCACATGTCGATATGATCCTGACACTGGATCAACTAAGATGAAATTAAGTGCCGTTTCACTGGGAATTTTATTACTCGTATTCGGCAACTTATCTGCCTCGCTTTCTGATGTGGCAGTCAAACTACTCAATGGCGAAGTTCACCCTTTTCAATACATGTTTCTTCGCCAAATATTGAGCTTAGTGATCATTCTGCCGCTATGGTTATCGCAAGCTAAGCCTAAACGAGCTGTAGGGAGTTGGAAGATCAATACAATCCGAGCTTACTTAGTGTTAGCAGGAAGCTCAATGTTATTGGTTGCGCTGACTTACCTACCTTTAGCAACAGCAAATGCATTGTTTTATGCCGCGCCGCTGCTGATGATCCCATTATCTATGCTGTTATTAGGTGAGCATCCCAGCAAAAGCAAAGTGATAGCCACTGCAATTGGCTTTATTGGTATTCTGATTGTATTACGTCCAACCCAATTTCACTGGGCAGCCATTGCAGCATTAGGTACAGCAACCACATTGGCACTTTACAATGTCTTGGTACGTAAACTGCCTGAATCTCAAAGTGTTGCGACTACTCTATTTTGGACTTGTGTATTATCGCTTCCGGTCGCTACACCGTTAGCATGGTATTTCTGGCAACCAATATCGATAGAAAACCTTAGCTTAATTGCAGCCAGTGCCCTATTTACGTTGGGCTATCAAGGCTGTGTGGTCATGGCTTATCGCCAAAGTGAAACCCATCAAATCGGGCTTGCGGAATATTCAGGACTGATATTTGTCGCCATCTTTGGCTGGGTTTGGTTTAACGAAAGTTTAGATGCACTCACCCTATTCGGTATTTTATTGATCATTCTGCCAATGATGCCGAAACCCAAACGTAAACAATTAGCGCCAATGAACTCTTAAGCTCCTATATCAATCTAGAAAGTAGAGCGTAAAAATAGAAAAAGCCCACTTCAGTTAACCGAAGTGGGCTTTTTTAATCTTGTCTTTAGGTATGACTTATTGGCGGTAATAACCACCATTACTACGACGGTAATAAGTCGCTGAAATACCATTACCATCAATCTTCAAACCATCAATTTGACCATTGCTGTTCACACGGTATGTCAACATTTGACCAGCCTGTACATTACTGATCGGCTTACCCGCACCTTCTACTTTCGCTATCGCGAATAAGTCAGATAACGGCAATGAGCGATCTCTAAATACACTGGCTAATGTTTTACCTGCTGGCACTTTATAACTTACCCACTGACCTGCAGAAGCGGCTGCTTTAGGTTGGCTCGCTGTGGATGAGTTTGATTTCAATGAGCTAGATGCTGTCGGCTTTGCAGGTGTCGTTGCCACTGGCTTTTGCGTAGCCACATCAATCACATATGCTTTACCACCATTAAGTGGGTAAATTCTTTGCAGCTTAGGTTTTTTCTCAGGGGCTGGACCATTATCTTCCAAGCCACCCACCGCTTTCATACGCTTATCTTCTGTGGCATCAGCCGTATCTAATACCACATCGGTAGGTTGGCTCACCACAGTATTAGCTGAAGTATTCGCTACACCATTTGATGTCGTACCACCAGCCACATTTGTTGTTGTTTGAGTATCAGCGACACCACCAAGATCAAGCTGAATATCACGACGAACTGAGGTTGCAGGGCTATCATCTTGTTCTAGTTGTGCCGATGATGGCAACATCAATACCGCAACAAAAATCGGTACTAGGATCATCAGAGCCCAGCGATGGAAACGTGGAAAACGATGCCAAGTATGGCTCACACCTTCTTTAAGCTGGCGACATTTTCCGGTGATCCCTGAGATATTAAAATTCACACTGCGTCGTTGTGACGCTTGTTTGGTTTTCGAACGGCGTTTGGCCTGTCCCATATACAGCACTCCAGAGCTTCATATGTCACGCAATTTGCGAATAATGGTTACAAACGTTTACCCATGAGGGGCGAAACTGTTATCCTGCTTGCTTTAATTCATTCTACATTAAGAGATGACGATAATGTCTGACGTTAAACTAGATACAGTTGAGTCTAAAGCAAGCTACGGTATTGGTCTTCAAATGGGCCAACAACTAGCTCAAAGCGGTCTTGAAGGCCTAAACGTAGCAGCAATTGCTAAGGGTATCGCAGCTTCTCTTGCTGGCGAAATGCCAGAAATCGAAGTTGATGAAATCAACAATGCACTACGTGAACTTCACACAAAAGCAGACGAAGCACGTCAAGCTCAAGCTAAACTAGCAGCTGCTGAAGGCGAAGCATTCCTAGCAGAAAATGCACAGCGTGCAGAAGTTACTGTAACTGATTCTGGTCTTCAATACGAAGTTCTAGTTGAAGGTAACGGCGAAATCCCAACTTCTGACAAGCAAGTACGCGTGCACTACCACGGTATGCTAACAGACGGTACTGTTTTTGACAGCTCTGTTTCTCGTGGTCAACCTGCAGAATTCCCAGTAACTGGCGTTATCGCTGGTTGGGTTGAAGCTCTACAAATGATGCCTGTAGGCTCTAAGTGGAAACTATACATCCCACAAAACCTAGCATACGGTGAGCGTGGTGCAGGTGCTGCAATTCCTCCATTCGCTGCACTAGTATTCGAAGTTGAGCTACTAGATATCCTATAAGATATTGCTTCTTCTTAAAAAACGACGCTTCGGCGTCGTTTTTTTATATCTATCGAACAGTGTTTATTAAGTGAAAACACAGTTTTCAGGCTAGATTCAGTCGCCATCATCGTTTTAAATAGGCAATCATTATAAAATTATAACTACACTAGGATAGTGATAGCTCAATGAAGGAGTACCCCATGGAAAAACGTCGTATCTTAACAACTGTCATCGCTACCGCTTTATTATCAACTAGCGCGATGAGCCACGCATTCAGCCTTACCGATCTATCGAATGCGCTAGGGGGAGAGAAATCCGATCAAGTCGCTACCCAAATTGCTGAAAACCCATTAACTCAAGCATTAGTAACGGGTCTTGGTGTTAAACCAGAGCAAGCTGCGGGCGGTGCAGGCGCACTATTAAGCATGGCAGCAAGTGAGCTAACTGGCCCACAAAGCCAAGAGCTAACCAAATTAATTCCTGGTGCAGAAAAGCTAACTGAATCATTACCGCTAGGTTTAGGTCAGTTACTTGGTACTAAAGAGAACATCGATAAAGTGTTCTCACTACTGGGTATGAATCCTGGCATGGTTAATCAATTCGCACCTATCGTGACTCAATTCTTAAGCGAGCGTGGTGCAAGCCATGAACTTGTTGGCGCATTGAATAATATTTGGGGTCCAGTAACATCATCAGCTCCTGTGACTGCGAAATAACAACTGGCTTTATTTAAAAAAGCAAAAGGGCGAGAATATTCTCGCCCTTTTATTTTATCGCAATGAATAGGAGGGATCAGATACCAGAACCATCAGATTCAGTATCGTTGTCTTCATGCAAACCACATTCGCGCTTAAGACCAAAGAAACGTGTCTCTTCTTCTTTCATCCCCGGCTGCCATTTCTCGGTGGTATGCACATCACCAACCGATAAGTATCCCTGCGCTTTTAATGGGTGGTAAGGCAAATCGTACTGTTTAAGGTACTGATCGATTTGCTCATTACTCCAATCAATTAATGGCAGGAACTTAAAACGACCATTTTGGATAGCAAGTACAGGCAGTGTGGCACGAGAGCTTGATTGTTCACGGCGCAGCCCTGAGAACCACGTTTTTACTTGAAGCTCATCTAACGCACGGCGCATCGGCTCAACTTTATTAAGTCGGTTATATTGCTTAATGCCATCCACACCTTGCAGCCATAATTGACCGTAACGTGCTTCCTGCCATGCCGCACTTTGTTTGGCGCTGTAAACATGCAGGTTGAGATCTAACTGCTTGGTTAAGCTATCAATGAACTGATAGGTTTCTGGGAATAAATAACCTGTATCGGTTAATACCACCGGAATATCTTGTTTTATATTGGTCACCAAATGCAGCATAACAGCCGATTGGATACCAAAGCTTGATGCTAACGCAAACTCACCGTCAAGGTTTTCTAGTGCCCAGCTTACTCGCTGCTCTGCCGTCATCTCCTCCAGCGCGGCATTAATTTCAGCCAGCTGAATAATTTGACTCACTTTAGGCAGCTCAAGTAACTCAGCCAGTTGAAATTTAGCCATAGAAATCCCTCTTCGATACTTTTACTTCTTCAATGATGCCAGCACGAATAGTGAAATCACCAAAATCTTCGCCTTCTTGACGCTCTGTCGACCAACGACTGACTAACCCGTCAATTTCATCCATGATTTGTGCTACGGTAATATTTTCACGGTACATCTTAGGTACACGAGTACCATTACGGTTACCGCCTAAGTGCAGGTTATAACGCCCTGGCGCCTTACCAACGAGACCAATTTCCGCCAACATCGCTCGACCACAACCATTCGGACAGCCTGTCACACGCAAAATGATGTTTTCATCTTTCTCTAAGCCGTGTTTTTCCAAAATGCCTTCAACATCGGTTACAAACTCAGGTAAGAAACGCTCTGCTTCTGCCATTGCTAACGGGCAGGTTGGTAGTGATACACATGCCATTGAGTTTTTACGCTGCTCACTGACACCGTCATCAATCAAACCATGATCACGTGCAATCTTCTCGATCTTCTTTTTGTCTTTCGCTAACACACCAGCAACAATTAAGTTTTGGTTAGCTGTCATACGGAAATCGCCTTTATGCACTTTAGCAATTTCAGCAACACCGGTTTTTAAAGGCTTATTTGGGTAATCAAGTAAACGACCGTTTTCAATAAATAGTGCTAGGTGATGCTTACCGTCGATACCTTCAACCCAACCAATGCGATCACCACGATCCGTGAACTCATATGGGCGACTGTCTTCAAACTTCACACCCGCACGTTTTTCAACTTCCGCTTTAAATACATCACTGCCAACACGATCTAAGGTGTACTTGGTTTTTGCATTCTTACGGTTTGAACGGTTACCCCAATCACGCTGAGTAGTGACAACAGCCGCTGCTACATCTAATGTTTTCTCTAATGGAATAAAACCAAAGTCATCGGCACGACGAGGATAGGTTGAGTGATCACCGTGAGTCATCGCCAAACCACCACCAACTAATACGTTAAAACCCACTAACTTGCCGTTATCGGCAATCGCCACAAAGTTAAGATCGTTAGCATGGACATCAACATCATTCTGCGGCGGGATCACAACCGTGGTTTTAAACTTACGCGGCAGGTAAGTGCTGCCTAAAATAGGCTCTTCATCGGTTGTTTCTAGCTTTTCACCATCTAACCAGATTTCTGCATAAGCGCGTGTTTTTGGTAGCAAATGCTCACTGATCTTTTTCGCCCACTCATAAGCTTCTTGGTGCAGCTCAGATTCCACTGGGTTAGTCGTACATAGCACGTTGCGGTTAACATCACCCGCTGTAGCAATAGAATCAATCCCAATGCTGTTTAGCGTTTGGTGCATCAATTTAATATTCGGCTTTAATACACCGTGAAACTGAAAAGTTTGACGGGTGGTTAAACGAATACTGCCGTAAGAAGTGTGCTCATCAGCAAACTTATCAATCGCTAACCACTGCTTAGGGGTGATAATACCCCCCGGCATACGTGCACGTAACATCACGTTATGCAGTGGCTCTAATTTTTGTTTAGCACGCTCGGCACGGATATCACGGTCATCTTGCTGGTACATACCGTGGAAACGGATCAACTGGAAGTTATCAGCCGTAAAACCACCGGTCATACGATCGCCCAGATCCTGCTCAATAGTCCCGCGAAGAAAATTACTCTCGCGCTTTAGACGTTCGTTATCTGATAATTTTTGATCAGTCATTAGTACACATCCCTTTGATAGCGCTTATCCTTACGCAGATCATTTAGATACTGCTCAGCCTGCTCGCGCGTTTTATTGCCTTGTTGCTCAATCACTGTGATCAGCGCTTGATGAACATCTTTTGCCATTTGGTTAGCATCACCACACACATAGACATGTGCGCCATCTTGTAGCCACTGCCACACTTGTGCAGCTTGCTCTAAAATGCGGTGTTGAACATAGACTTTCTCAGCTTGGTCACGGCTAAATGCCACATCAATTTGCGTCACCACACCATCTTTTAGGTATTTCTGCCATTCAACTTGGTATAAGAAATCTTCAGTGAAAGTGCGGTCGCCAAAGAATAACCAGTTCTTACCTTCTGCATCACGGTTCTCACGCTCTTGAACAAAAGCACGGAATGGCGCAATACCGGTACCCGGACCAATCATGATCACTGGGGTATTATCATCAGCCGGTAGCTTGAAGTTATTGTTAGTTTCAACAAAGACTTTGACTTCACCGCCTTCTTCTAAACGCTGGGCTAAAAAGCTCGATGCGCCGCCTTGGCGTTGTTCTTCACCTTGCGCGTATTCAACTACACCTACTGTTAGGTGTACTTCTTCACCCACTTCTTCTTGGCTTGAAGCGATGGAATATAAACGCGGCGTTAGACGACGGAGTAAGCCTGTTAGTTGCTCTGCGGTTAAAGCTGTTTTCTTCTCACTTAACACATCAATGATTTGTGTTTTCGCAGAGTACTCGCGCAGTTTTTCACGATCAGCCACCAGCTTTTCTAGCTTTTTACTGCCTGAAAGCTCGGCGTATTTAGTCACAAATTGTGGGTTAGAAGCGGTGATTTCGTATTTGCTGATCAATGCTTCACGCAGGCTGATAGATGCGCCATCAACCTCAAGCGTACTATCAGCATCTAAACCGAGCTTGGCGATAATCGCATCTACCAGTTGTGGATCATTGTCATACCACACGCCTAATGCATCACCCGGCTGATAAGTCAGACCTGATTCTTCTAAATCAATTTCAATGTGACGAACATCTTTACCTGAGTTACGTCCAGTGATCTTTTGGCTTACCGATAAGCTGGCCGTAAATGGATTTTGTTTATTATAAGAAGAGACTGCCGCTGGCTTTTGCCCCACAGGCAACTGAACCACTTCAGCTTCACCAGTTGATAAGGTTTCTTTGGTTTTTGCTAACGCTTTTTGACGCCACTCGGCAGCAGACGCTTCATAATCAACGTCACAATCGAGACGCTCAAGCATTGGCTGCGCGCCAAGTTTGCCAAGGTAGCTATCAAAGTCTTTTGCTGTTTGACAGAAGAACTCGTAGCTTGAGTCACCTAAACCAATGACCGCGTATTTCAGCTCTGGTAATTTAGGTGCTTTTTTCGATTGTAAAAACTCATGTAATTCAATCGCATCATCAGGTGCTTCACCTTCACCGTGGGTAGAGGCCACGATGATAACATGCGTTTCTTTCGCTAAGTTTTTACCTTTATAATCGCCCGCAGAGAAAAGTTGCACTGCGATATCTGCCGCTTCTGCTTCTTCTTTTAATGCTTCAGCTACGCCCTTAGCATTACCTGTTTGCGAGGCATAAATGATGGTGAGTTTACCGGCTGGTTTTGCTGCAGCCAGTACATTATTTTGTGCTGCAGGATCTGCAGCCGTTTGCGGTTGGGTTTGGCTTAATCCCCAAAAGTAGCCACTGATCCACGCAAGCTGTTGTGGCGACGATGCTACCGCAGCTTGTTTCAGTTGATCCATTTGTTGATCATTGAGTGGACTGGCTAAAGCCGATAATTCCTTCACTAACATGACACGACGATCCCTATTCATTGCGTACTGTTAGATTAGCCATTTCATTAAATAACAAGAAAGAATAGATAAGAATGTTTTATAACCTTTTTAAAGGTTAATAAAAAAACAAAAGCGAGATAACGGCTATTATCTCGCTTTTATTGGGTAGGTATTTTTACTTATTTTAATACTCGTCAGCGATCCTAACTTGATGAAATCCAACCTCGAATGCTTGTTGTGTTGCACTATCAATATCACTGTAACAGCGTTCACTTCCTGCTCCGTCTGTTAATGGCACTAATCCCCCACGACGATGACGAAATTCAACAATGTAACCGTCACCAATGGAAGGCTCTACCACGGCTTCAACTAACTCTTGGGTAGCATAAAGGTGCTTTAGCTCAGTTAGCGTCATAACCTTACTCCCTATCCTGCTGCCACTTATCTTGGCTCAGTCTAAAAGATCGATTGCTCACATTTAAAAATGGTACAAAATCCTAAAAACAGCCAATAAAAAAACCACGACAGTGTCGTGGTTTTTATTCATTCGTTAGCTTAAGAAGACTTAGAAGTCGACTTCAACACCTGCAAACCAGCCATCTAAATCAACGTCGCCAGTATTTTTCGCTTTATCAAAATCGTAATCCATCATGCGGTAACCACCACGGATGTTTAGATCTGCTGCCACTAAACCAATGGTGTATTTCACACCCGCTTGGCCGTCAAATAGGCGTGTGCCATCAAAGTTACCTGCGTTTGCTTGAGCAAATACAGTTAGTGGCGTTGCTGGAATACCGATCTCTGCATTACCGTATAGCGTTGGCTGCCAATCGCTGAAACGATCATCATTGTTTAGCTTCACGCTACCAAATTTAGAAACTGTTACACCAAGATCTAACGCAACAAGATCGTTATCCAAAATTTCGTAGTACGCCGTTAAATCACTTTGTTCAAATGCAACATTACCCGTGTCGATATTGTTGTAACGAACCATAAAGTTAGGTACTAGTGGGATAAAATGTTCGATTGATGCGTAGTAAGAACCAGATGTGTCATCACTTTTGTTGCCATCAACTTTAGCGTTGGCAAACCATGCATCAGCACCCACTTTAACGCCTAGAAGGGTATCTGCTTGTGCTGGTACAGCTGACGCTAATGCTACTGCTGCTGCAACTGAAAGCATTACTTTTTTCATGCCGAGTCTCCGCTCTTCATCATTAATAATTTTTAAAACGGCGAAACTATACCAGAAACAGTAAAAAAACACTGCTCTTATCTCTTTTGATCATCTTTTTGAGCTGAAGATATCAAAAACAACTATTTATTATTTTATCGGTAGTGTTTTCATCAAAATATCATATCGATAATAACATTAGTGCAATCAGTAACGACGACTACGAGACAAACGTTCTTTGTAATTTTGTACTTCTTTATTATCTCGTACTAACCAAATCACCACCGCAATCAGCAAAATCCAAGGTAATAATTTAATCACTAATCCCAACATGCCGACCACTGCCATAATGGCAAATCCGGCTGCCACTGCGATCATCATGCCTATAATGCTGACACCAGTAAAAACCAACACGAATGCGAAAGTTAGTAAAAATAGAAACTCAAACATCACTTACCCCTTATCCTTAATTTCACCCTCATTACTTTTACATGACTCATTTAGAGCGACAAAAACAAGTAACAGAGAACACGATTAACCTTTGTTACCAATGTATATTGCACAAACCACGCCAACCAAGAGCCAGCATTAATCCCTTTATTTTCATTAAGATATAAAAAAGGCTAACCCAAATGGATCAGCCTTCTACTTATAACTTAGTAAAACTCACTCATTAATAGTGATTTTCACCAACGAGTTACACATCTAAATGCGCTGGGATTTTATCAAGAGCTTGTTGTACCACTTCAATACCCGCTCCCGGTTTGTGTGCATTCTCACTGATGTGGCGACGCCATTGACGTGCACCCGGCATGTTTTGGAATAAACCCAGCATATGGCGCGTGATATGACCTAGATACGAGCCGTTCGCCAATTGCTTTTCAATGTATGGGTACATCGCTTCAACCACTTCACGACGTTTCATCACAGGGCGATCGCTACCGAATAAACGTTGATCTACTTCAGCCATTAAGTATGGGCTTTGGTACGCTTCACGACCTACCATCACACCATCCATATGTTTTAGATGCTCTTCCATTTCTTCAAAGGTTTTAATGCCACCATTGATAGCCATGGTTAAATGAGCAAAATCTTGCTTTAGTTGGTAAACACGAGGGTAATCCAGTGGCGGAATTTCACGGTTTTCTTTCGGGCTTAAACCACTTAACCATGCTTTACGCGCGTGGATAGTAAAGTTATCACAGCCACCTTTTTCTGACACAACATGGATAAAGTCTTTCAAGAACTCGTAAGAATCTTGATCATCAATACCAATACGGGTTTTCACAGTAACAGGAATATCAACCACATCACGCATTGCTGTGACACACTGCGCCACTAGTTCAGCTTCACCCATTAAACATGCACCAAACATACCGTTTTGAACACGATCTGACGGACAACCTACATTTAGGTTAATTTCATCATAGCCACGCTCTTGCGCTAGTTTTGCACAACGCGCCAAATCAATTGGGTTTGAACCACCTAGTTGCAGCGCGACTGGGTGCTCTTCCTCGTTATAAGCAAGAAAATCACCTTTACCATGAATAATTGCACCTGTTGTTACCATTTCGGTGTACAACAATGCTTCTTTACTCATAATACGGTGGAAGTAACGACAGTGGCGGTCGGTCCAATCCAGCATCGGTGCGACAGAAAAACGCTGCATTGGAAAATCGCCTGTAACACTTTGAGTTGACAAGTTATTTTTCATTGTCTCGTCTACAACATTTGTCATTTTTATACCCTGTTTGGATTGGTTTACGTATTAAGTTCAGAACGTTATCCCTATTTACGTATCTACTTCACGATAAGATCGCTCAATAATATAGGACACAATGTAAGGCGTATTCTGAAGAAAGCGGATTCTACCCTAAAACGCCGTAGAGCCAAAGGGGAACCCATATACGAAACACTATCGAATAACGCCCCTAAAACGAAAAGGGCCTTGAACGTAGTCCAAAGCCCTTCACTTACAGTTTCTATTTAAAAGCATGTTGCTGTTATTTTGTCATATTCTCGCTTTTATACATGTCAGCAAATACTGGCTTATATAACGCAACGAACTTGTTCATAAAACATGTCATGTTAGATCTCCAATAAATAATGTATGCATTCACGAATATTGTTAGCTCATCTTATGACGTCGCTACCGTAAACGGGGATTTTAAAAGCTAGCTTCGCACAGCATCAGGTTATTTTTATTATTTTCTAATTGATGCTACGTCATTATTACAATGAGGATAACAGTATTGATTAAAAGAAAAATTTATTACCTTTAGAGGATAAATTACTTATCAGCTGCTGATAGTAGCTTCTCAGCAAACGTCATTTTTGTATTCGCTGTTGTGATCACAATACCTGAGTGTGATTTATCTGCTGTACCATTTACAGCATAGTGGCATGCTGATGTCGCTGTATTTTGTGGTGCATCAAATTGTACGTTACCTGTAAATGCGCCATCTTTTGCAGAAGCTGTAAAAGAAGTAGCAATAATAGCGGCTGTCAGTGTTGCTTTGATCATGGTGTTCATTGGTAAACCTTCTAATTTATAATTATGAATAAACGCATCTCACGTTTCGATGGCGCTATATTAACAATTACCCAAAAACACACAATACAACCAAAACACAAAAGATTATTACCACAGAGTAACAGTTAATTTTTATCACTCAATGACTCACTGACAAAAAATAACGAACAGAAGTAAAACAAGTCTAAAAGGAATATTTCGAGTCATCGCAATCACTAATGTAATAACCTCCCCTTTAGTTATTCTTATTTCTCCCGTTCCGTGATCATCAACACGAAATCTTACTGCTTATTACAGCTTCATCACTAAGTTACGGTAAGTTTCAGGGTGGCTGTGATAAAATAAGAACGTTATTGTTGTTTTTTTGAGGTTCTATGGCGGATCAAGCCCAACTATTAGCCAAAGCACAACAGCTCTGTGAAGAACGAGGTGTTAGGCTGACGCCACAACGTTTAAAAGTGTTAGCGTTGATCATTGAGCACCACAGTTCTGTTAGTGCTTATGAATTACTCGATCTCCTTAAGATCTCTGAACCACAGGCAAAACCACCAACAATTTATCGTGCTTTAGATTTTCTCTTAGCACAGGGCTTTATTCACAAAGTCGAGTCTACCAACAGCTATATTGCATGTTGTGTTCTCGGCCATGCCGATCACTGCTCACAACTGTTAATTTGTGATGAATGTGGTTGTGTAGAAGAATGTCATGACGATGAACTCGCAAAACTACTTCGTCAAAAATCAGAAAAATTTGGCTTTAAGATCAATCATCACGTTGTTGAGAGCCATGGTGTTTGTGAGAAGTGCCAAACCAAGTAAACCAGTCATTTAACCTTAACTAACAGTCTAAAGATTATTATGCGCGCAGAGTTTATTAACCCTTTTCTTGCTTCACTGATCAATGTGCTCAATACCATGGCATCAATGCCGATGACACCGCAAAAGCCAAGATTAAAGAAAGATGAAATTGCCCGTGGTGATGTCTCCGGATTAATTGGCATGATTGGTCCAAAAACCAAAGGCTCTATGTCGATCACCTTTGAACAGGAATTAGCCCTTGAGATCATGCAACGCATGCTTGGTGAGCGTCCTGCTGGTATCAATGAAGATGTCACCGATATGGTGGGTGAAATTACTAATATGGTGACAGGTGGCGCTAAACGTACACTCGCTGAAAGTGGCTATGATTTTGATATGGCAACGCCAGCGGTTGTATCCGGTAAAGGGCATACCATTACCCATAAGTGCGACAACGCAATTATTTTAATGCCGTTTGATTCTAAATATGGCAAAGCTTATATCGAAATTTGCTTCGACTGATTTTTCGCTCTCACTGCATTACTCTGCTGCACAATTCACTAACGACTGGTTGATTGTGCTTATCCTGCCTATGTCTTTATTTATTAAGCACTTTATTAATACCCTAATTCTTAAATAAAAGACTACTCATCACCTTTAATTCGGTCTAGACTAGATACCGTCATACGCACCTTGTCACCTATTGATAAGCGATGACTGCATATTATTTGTCTAAAAGGGAAAGACGTACATGAGTAAACTGACTGGAACCGTAAAATGGTTCAACGATGACAAAGGCTTTGGTTTCATTTCTGGCGCGGATGGTAAAGATGTGTTTGTACACTTCAGTGCGATCCAAGCTCAGGGACGCCGAACCTTACGCGAAGGCCAAAGTGTTGAGTTTATCGTGACTGATGGTCAGAAAGGTCCACAAGCTAGCGAAGTTGTTGCACTGTAATAGCCATTGCTAAGATGATAAAAAAACGCCGCAAATTAGCGGCGTTTTTATTTATCAGTTCATTAACTTAGGCTTATGCGCGCCATTGTTTGAATGCATTGATCAAACCATTTGTTGAGCTGTCGTGGCTTGCAATAGTTTCAGCGTTGTTTAGCTCAGGCAAGATTTGGTTTGCTAACTGCTTACCAAGTTCTACGCCCCACTGATCGAAGCTGAAGATGTTCCAAATCACACCTTGAGTGAAGATCTTGTGCTCGTATAGTGCAATCAACGCACCTAATGTGTAAGGTGTAATTTCTTTCACTAAGATTGAGTTTGTTGGACGGTTACCTTCAAACACTTTAAATTCAACCAGATCTTTCACATCTTCTAGTGACTTACCTGCGGCAATAAATTCAGCTTCAACTTGCTCTCGGCTCTTACCAAATGCTAATGCTTCTGTTTGTGCGAAGAAGTTAGCCATTAGTTTTGGATGGTGATCACCCAGTGGATTGTGGCTAATTGCAGGTGCAATAAAGTCACATGGGATCAGTTTTGTACCTTGGTGAATTAGCTGGTAGAACGCGTGCTGACCGTTTGTACCAGGCTCACCCCAGATGATTGGGCCTGTTTGGTAATCTACAGGGTTACCACCACGGTCAACATATTTACCGTTTGATTCCATGTTACCTTGCTGGAAGTATGCTGCAAAACGGTGCATGTATTGGTCGTACGGTAGGATCGCTTCTGTTTCCGCACCGTGGAAGTTGTTGTACCAAATACCGATAAGCGCAAGGATCACAGGTAGTTTTTGCTCTAGTGGTGCTTCTGCGAAATGCTTATCCATCGCATGACCACCGTCTAGTAGCGCAACGAAGTTATCAAAACCTACAGCTAGACAAATTGATAGGCCGATTGCTGACCATAGTGAGTAACGACCGCCAACCCAGTCCCAGAACTCGAACATGTTGTCAGTATCGATACCAAATTCAGCGACTGCTTCGCCATTAGTTGAAAGCGCAGCAAAATGCTTAGCAACGTGGGCTTTATCTTCAGCTTTTGCTAGGAACCAATCACGAGCAGATAATGCATTAGTCATGGTCTCTTGCGTTGTGAAGGTTTTAGATGCGATTAGGAATAGCGTTGTTTCTGGATTGAGATCTTTTAGCGTTTCAGCAATGTGTGTGCCGTCAACGTTAGATACAAAGTGCATGTTTAGGCGAGTTTTGTAAGCGCCTAGTGCTTCAGACACCATGTAAGGGCCAAGATCTGAACCACCGATACCGATATTAACGATATCTGTAATTTCTTTACCTGTGTAACCTTTCCACTCACCGCTAATGATACGCTCTGAGAAAGACTTCATCTTCTCAAGTACCGCATTAACAGCTGGCATTACATCTTCACCATCAACCATGATTGGCGTATTGCTACGGTTACGCAATGCTACGTGAAGTACTGCGCGATCTTCTGTGCGGTTAATTTTCGCACCACTGAACATATCAGCAATCGCAGCATCTAGCTCAGTCTCTTTAGCAAGCGCAAATAGCTTAGTTAGGGTTTCTTCAGTGATCAGGTTTTTCGAGTAATCGACTAGGATATCTGAGCCAAATTGCGCAGAAAACTTAGAGAAGCGCGCATTATCATTGGCGAATAAGTCGCTAAGTTGGAAATCTTGAGCTTGTTCAAAGTGTGCGGTTAGATCTTGCCACGCTTGGGTTTGCGTTGGGTTGATGTTCTTCAACATAAAAATATCCTAATTTTGTTATGTTCATCTTCCGCTCTCATAGTGTTCCTGCGAAAGATCCCCGATTTATGCTCGTTAGCCTATGATAAAGGCTTCTTTATAATTTTTTGATCACTCGTGATAATGCGACGAAAGGCATTGTTCGTCATTGCGTTCAATCACGAAAACTTGAATGCATCATACCTGTATTTCGCATCAATGTAATAATGCGAATAACTAATTAAACTAAAAGGTTAAACCTATAGGTAAATAGCCATGTGGTATCAAAAAACAATTAATCTTACTCCTCAAAAGCGTGGTTTTCACCTGATCACTGACGAAATAGAGCAACATTTAACTGAGATCCGACCTTTAACGGTAGGATTGGTGCATTGTTTCATTCAACACACCTCAGCTAGCCTGAGCATAAACGAAAATGCTGATCCGACGGTTCGTTACGATATGGAGCAACACTTTAACCGTTTTGTGCCAGAGCGCGCTCCCTATTACCAACATACTTATGAAGGCGATGATGACATGCCAGCGCATATCAAAAGCTCATTGCTTGGTAACAGTATTTCTATTCCTATTTCACAAGGGCGCTTAGCTCTAGGAACATGGCAAGGTATTTACTTAGGTGAGCACCGTGATCATGGCGGTGCTCGCCGTGTCGTGATCACTATTCAAGGTGAATAAAAACACAAAAGCGCAGCTTATCTTCATCAATAAGCTGCGCTTTCTATTCATTAAAACGGTTGGTTAACCATTACTCTGAAGATACTTTCTTCATTGCCCCACGCCATTTCAGTTCGTACCACGACCCCTTCAACTTGGAATCGCACCGCACCACCTGCACTCCATTTCATGCTCGAGTGCAGCTCAGATAAGTTATAACTGTCAGCCACTCGCCCTACATCAGCAAATGCGACCCACTGCCACCAAGGCACGTCGTACCAATTAAACACAGGCCAATCACCTAGAGGTTGCCATTCAGGCATCACTCGATATTCTGCGCTGTAGCTAATGGCAGAACGTCCAACAAAGCGTCCAGTTTGATAGCTACGCAAGCGATATAAACCGCCTAGCTTTACCCCTGCATATTCAGGCGGGCGGTGATAACCATGCTCAGCATCAGTGTTATTCCAACTAGGGGTATCTGCGGTATAAACGTTAAATGCAAATACTTGCTGATCAAACAAGTCACCTAGCTTGCCTAAATTCCAGTACCAACTTTGGTTAAGCTCCCACTTCCACCAGCTTGTTTGATCGGAAGTATCTGGCGCATAAGTGAGTTTAAACTGAGTTTTACTCCCTTGTGTCGGATTAGCACTGCGATCTTGGTTATTCCACTCAAAACGGGTTTCTAAGCCCCAAACACTATCGTTAGCGGCAAAATCAGAAGGAGGAAGTTGAGTGTTATTTGCAAACTTACGTGCTTGATAGAACGGACGAAAATCTATCGATGAAACGCCACTTTCCCAAGGCGTGTGCCCAGTGAGTTTACGTGATGGGTACAGTGCCGCTTTAATTGGATCATGCTTAGCTTGCCCGATAGGTAAAATATAACGGGCACTTAATTGATGCAGTGCTTCTTGCGCATCGGCAATGATCATTTCGTCTGCACGGGAGTTATTCTGTGCTGCTTTACCAACGTAGTAATTAAAATCTTTATAATCACCACTGTAGAGCTCTGCGCCAAATAACCAACGGCTATCCGGTGATAGAGCATAATTGTAAGCACCTAAATAGGTCATCCAAGTGCCTTTATCTGTCACCAGTCCTGCACCTAATAATGATGCTTGAGGTTGCCCTGCTTTTTTTACAACGCCAGCAACACCTGCAGAAAGCCCCATACTATCGGTGGAAAACATAAACGGCACTGCTGCAATATCAGAATCCGATGTTTCTGACTTAGGCGATGCATGAATATCTACTTGTTCATTTTCAGCATGAATGTCCGCTGAAACCAACAAAGCCGCGGCAATTGCCACGGCTTTTATTTTTATTTCTTCCATTAAAACAAATCGTCCAACGCTGAGTTGTTATGTGTATGCCATCGCAACTCGTGGGGTTAATTTTGTAATAAGCTCATAAGCAATGGTGCCAATGTGCTCTGCAACGATTTCAGCAGGTAACCCTTCACCCCATAAAATGGCAGTATCACCGACTTTATCTTGCGCATCAGGGCCTAAATCTACCGTTAGCATATCCATAGAAACACGACCTGCCATTGGTACAATACGACCATTAACCAGAACGGGTGTGCCATTGGGTGCTGAACGTGGGTAGCCATCACCGTAACCAATCGCAATCACACCCATTTTAGTGTCTCGCTCACTGGTCCAGATACCACCGTAACCGACTTTTTCCCCTTTCTTCACATCGCGTACCGCAATGATACTTGAGGTCAATGTCATTACTGGTTTTAAATTATAAGCCGATGCATAACGCTCAGGCTCATTAAAAGGTGACACACCGTACATGATGATCCCTGGGCGGATCCATTCAAGTTGGCTATCAGGCCATGCCAGAATACCCGCAGATGCCGCTAGCGACCGTTCACCTTGGTAATCTTTAGTTAAGTTTAAGAAGGTGTCTAACTGCTGCAATGTAATGTCTGAGCTTAAATCGTCAGCATTGCCAAAGTGGCTAATAAAACGTAGCGGTTTTGCAACATTTTCACAGGTATTTAAGCGCGCCATAAAATCAGTTAGATCTTCAGGACGCACACCTAAACGGTGCATACCAGTATCAATTTTTACCCATACTTTCACTTGACTATCAAGCTCGGCTTGCTCTAATGCTTCCAATTGCTCAATGGAGTGCACCACAGTATGAATATTATTGGTCACTAAGACTGGCAAATCACTTGGTGCGTAGAAACCTTCTAATAACAAGATAGGTTTTACCACACCACCTGCACGTAACATTAAGGCTTCCTCTATACGTGCAACACCATAGGCATCAACATTAGTCAGGCTTTGGGCTACTCGCAGTAGTCCATGTCCATAAGCGTTTGCTTTAACGACCGCTAAAATTTTACTGTTCGGTGCTTGTTGACGGATCTGGCTCAGGTTATGAGCCAAAGCGTCGGTATCTATATGCGCGGTTGCAGCTTTCATCCAAAATCCTAAATAATATTCTAACGCTTACTCTTCGTCGTAAGCTGGGCCAGCATAGTTATCAAAGCGAGAGAACTGGCCCTGGAAGGTCAAACGCACGGTACCGATAGGACCATTACGTTGCTTACCTAAAATAATTTCAGCGATCCCTTTTAGGGCACTGTCTTCGTGATAAACCTCATCACGATAAATAAACATGATTAAGTCGGCATCCTGCTCGATCGCACCAGATTCACGCAAGTCTGAGTTAACAGGGCGTTTATCAGCACGTTGCTCCAACGATCGGTTAAGCTGCGATAGCGCAACAACCGGGACGTTTAATTCTTTCGCAAGAGCTTTTAATGAGCGAGAGATCTCGGCAATCTCTAAAGTACGGTTATCTTGCAGACCCGGCACACGCATAAGCTGAAGGTAGTCGATCATAATAAGACTTAAACCACCATTATCACGGGCAATACGACGTGCACGAGAGCGAACTTCCGTCGGTGTCAGACCAGAACTATCATCAATGTACATATTCTTCTTCTCCATCAGAATACCCATTGTTGATGAAATACGTGCCCAGTCTTCATCATCTAATTGACCGGTACGAATTTTAGTTTGGTCGACGCGTGATAGTGACGCTAACATACGCATCATGATCTGCTCTGCGGGCATCTCTAATGAGAAGATAAGCACTGGCTTTTCTTGCTCCATCGCCGCGTTTTCACACAGGTTCATCGCAAAAGTGGTTTTACCCATTGATGGACGCGCCGCCACAATGATTAAATCTGAACCTTGCAAGCCTGCGGTTTTCTTATTCAGATCAGTAAAGCCTGTAGATACACCGGTGACACCATCTTGTGGTGATTGGTATAAGATCTCGATACGCTCTAACGTCTTTTCCAAGATCGTATCAACGTTTTGCGGACCTTCTTTATCGTTAGTACGTTGTTCCGCAATCGCAAAAACTTTACTCTCCGCCATATCCAGCAAGTCTTCACTGGTGCGGCCTTGAGGATCATAACCAGCATCTGCAATCTCGTTCGCTACCCCAATCATGTCACGAATAAGTGCACGTTCACGCACAATATCAGCATAGGCTAAGATATTTGCCGCAGACGGAGTATTTTTCGCAAGCTCAGCTAAATAAGCAAAACCACCGACATCATCAAGGGTGCTAGATTGCTCAAGGTGCTCAGATAAGGTGATTAAATCTAGCGGTTGGCCGGCTTCTAATAGTGCCGCCGTAGCCTGAAAGATAATCCGGTGTGGACGACTGTAGAAATCATTAGCCACCACTTTTTCAGCGACCATGTCCCACTTTTCGTTATCCAACATCAAACCACCAAGAACAGATTGCTCAGCCTCTAGTGAATGAGGCGGCATCTTAATGGCGTCCATTTGGTTATCTTTAGGTTTTTTCGGTTTACTATTATCTGCCATAGAAATTGCGCATTAGCCAAGAACAAGAATGAAGCGTAGTAGTATACCTCATCCATTCGGATCTGAGCAGTCATAAACGTATGACTAGCATCAAACCTCTCTGTTATTAATTATGCGCCTTTTTGAATTAACTGGTAGTTGAACACAACGATTCCTAACCAAAAGCTGACAAATTTGAGTTAGAATGCGGACGCACAATGCTTATCATCAATCATGCTTATTCGACGACCTGCCGTGGGAGGAACTTTGGCAAGATACCTACTGACTTTATTGCTGCTTGCCAATACGGCAGCTTATGCTGCTGACGATCAAGACACTGAAGATACCTCGCCCACGCATTTTAAAAGTGAAGTTGGCTTAGGCTTTACCTCACTAGCAGGCAACTCCGATTCACAAACCTTAAATGCTAATTACAATCTGGAATACATCAACGGACGTTACAAAACCGATGCCGATACCAGTCTGTTAATGGCGAAGAAAAACGGTGAAGAAGATAAGCGTAAAATCTCGACCAATCTAAAATCCCAAATGATGATCCGAGATGGTTACTACCTGTATGCCAATGGTAGTTATATTGATGACCGTTATGGTCCTTACTATGTGGATTCTTTAGTCTCTGCCGGTATCGGTTACCGCTTATTTAGCTACGAGACTTTCCAAACCTTGATCGATATCGGTCCGGGCTTTCGTCACCAAGATCCGAATCTGGATGAAATCGATGGTGATATTGTTAAGCCTGAAGTGGTGAATGAAGGGGTATTACAAAGCT
The DNA here is from genome assembly GCF_009873615.1 of Photobacterium lucens. Taxonomy (GTDB): domain Bacteria; phylum Pseudomonadota; class Gammaproteobacteria; order Enterobacterales; family Vibrionaceae; genus Photobacterium; species Photobacterium lucens. Next base: position 22,644 of record NZ_SSMG01000082.1, on the reverse strand, counting down.
CAGTCACCATGTCGTGGAAGCCACTGAAAACCTTAACACTGGACAATAAAATCAATGTGGTCGCAGGTAAAAGTAACACCACAATCCAAAACGATTTATCTGTCACTAATTCCATTACCGATAATCTAGGCTTAAGTGTTGGCTTTAACTACACCTACTACACTTGGGTACCAGCTAACATGAAGAACTTCGATTCCAGTACAATTGTCAGCCTGATTTATAGCATGTAATCAGTACGAGACAGCTGAAGATTTCCCGAAATGCAGATACAAAAAAACCAGCCCGAAGGCTGGTTTTTTTCTATTAAAGCTAAAAGCTATTACTCTGCAGCAACAACGTTTAGTTTAACAGTTGCGAATACATCAGAGTTTAGCTGAACGCTAACTTCGAATTCGCCAGTAGTACGTAGTGCACCTTCAGGTAGACGTACTTCGCTCTTAACTAGTGAAACGCCAGCTGCAGTTACAGCGTCAGCGATGTCACGAGTACCGATAGAACCGAATAGTTTACCTTCGTCACCAGCTTTAGAAGCAATTACTACTGCTTCTAGTGCGTTTAGTGCTTCAGCGCGAGCTTGAGCAGCAGCTTGTTGCTCAGCAACTTTAGCTTCTAGCTCTGCACGACGTGCTTCGAACATTTCAACGTTAGCTTTAGTTGCCATTACTGCCTTAGCTTGTGGGATAAGGAAGTTACGAGCGTAGCCAGCTTTAACGTTAACTTGGTCGCCAAGGCCACCTAGGTTAGCGATTTTATCAAGTAGAATAACTTGCATTATCTTGTCCTCTATAAAAGTCTAAAAACTACTACCGATTACTGATGCTTGTCAGTGTATGGTAGAAGTGCTAGGTAACGAGAACGCTTGATAGCGCGAGCTAGCTGACGTTGGTATTTAGCGCGAGTACCAGTGATACGGCTAGGTACGATTTTACCAGCTTCAGTGATGTAGTTTTTTAGAGTTGCTACGTCTTTGTAGTCAATCTCTTGTACGCCTTCTGCAGTGAAACGGCAGAATTTACGACGACGGAAGAAACGAGCCATGGGCTATCTCCTGATCTAAATTATGTCAATGTGATCGGCATGCAATACTAATTTACCAATGCCATTTCGGCCGGTTTGATAAGAAATAAAACCTCCTACCTTAACATTGCTTCCGATAGCTAAATCTTGAGTGAGTACTTGTTGACCGTTGCCGCTGACTACCACGTTAATATAACAATATACTTGACGTGGTAAGCCGGCTTCCTGTTGTATCGAGCGATGCTCAAGCACAAAGTGACAATGAGAAATGCCCGCAGGAGATTGGCTTCGTTTGGGTTCTTTAGCAATAGTGCCAACTAACTCCAGACGATTGGTCATTGATACAAATTACTCAGCAGCTGCTTCGCCTTCAGATTGTGCTTCTGCACGATCTTCACGCTTAGTGAAACGCTCTTCTTTAGCCTTCATCATTGGAGATGGCTCAGTGATAGCGCCTTTAGTACGCATGATCATGTTACGGATCACTGCGTCGTTGAAGCGGAAGTTTGACTCAAGCTCGTCAACTACAGACTGCTCAGCTTCAACGTTCATTAGAACGTAGTGTGCTTTGTGCAGTTTGTTGATTGGGTAAGCCATTTGACGACGACCCCAATCTTCTAGACGGTGAATTTGACCACCAGAATCTTTGATAGCAGCAGTGTAACGCTCGATCATGCCAGCAACTTGCTCGCTTTGATCAGGGTGCACCATGAATACGATTTCGTAATGACGCATTGGTTGCTCCTTACGGATTATTCAGCTTCCCTTAACGGCTCGGTTATCCTGGGGAAGCAAGGAACTAAAAAAAAGAACCGAGAATTTGGACAACGGATAGTACAGAGAATGATCAACCGAAGCAAGACAATTCTACTCAACCTACCGAGGTTTTTACGCTCAGCTGGCAAGTTATCTTGACTGTTTGTACAGACCAACAAAAACACCCTTATCCAATCACTTGAACAAGGGTGTTTTATTACGCTCACTCACTCTTGGTGAGTAGCAATATTCTTAGCTGCGCTGACGTACGGCTTCAAATAAGCAGATACCAGATGCCACAGAAACGTTAAGGCTTGATACCGAACCCGCCATAGGGATTTTGATCAAGTCATCACAGGTTTCACGGGTTAAACGGCGCATACCTTCACCTTCCGCGCCCATTACGATAGCAAGAGGGCCAGTTAGTTTGCTGTGGTAAATATCATGTGTCGCTTCACCTGCTGTACCCACAATCCACACGCCTTTTTCTTGTAGTGCACGCATGGTACGCGCCAAGTTCGTCACACGTACTAGCGGAACAATTTCAGCTGCGCCACATGCTACTTTACTTGCAGTCGCGTTAAGCTGTGCTGAGCGATCTTTTGGTACCACAACAGCAATTGCACCTGCAGCATCGGCATTACGTAAACACGCACCTAGGTTATGCGGATCGGTTACGCCATCTAGGATCAATAGCAGCGGGTTTTCTTTACCAGCAAGCAAGTCATCAAGATCGTTCTCGTTGTATTGTTTACCAGGACGAACACGGGCAACGATACCTTGGTGAGAAGCACCTTTCACTTTGTCATCAAGAGCTTTACGACCAGCTTCTTGAATCGTAATACCTAGCATTTGTAGCTCGTTGATCACAGGCATTAGACGTTCATCTTGACGGCCTTTTAGCGCAAACACTTCAATAAAGCGCGCTGGATCAGAAGCTAATACGGCTTTAACGGCATGGATGCCGAAAATCATTTCATTACTCATGAGTTACTGTTCTTCTTTGCTGCTCGTTCTGCTTTACCTGCACGCGATTTTTTCTTCTTACGTGCTTTCGTCGGTTTTCTTTTTCGCTCTGTGGTCGGCTTTTCATCCGACTTACCGCGCTTTTTCTTCTTCGGCTTTTTCTTCTCGTCAGCCAAAGGAATAGCGCCTTCTTTTAACTTTTTGCGTACCGATGAACGTTCGCGTTTTGCTTCAATGCGCTCTTCAGGTTTCGCTTCACCGCCTTCCACTTTATACACTTTCATGCTTTGACGACGAAGACCATCGGCTTTACGTAAACGCTGCTTTTTCTCACGACCTTTCGCCGTTTTACCTGCACCACGTTGTTTACGCTCTGAGCCAATAATATCAAAGTCAATTTGGCGATCATTTAAGTTAATTGATGCGACTTTCACTTTGACGGTATCGCCTAAGCGATAAACAACACCTGAGCTATCACCCACCAGACGCTGACCAATTGGATCATACTGGTAGTAATCGTTCGCAAGGTTTGAAATGTGTACCAAGCCATCAATGTTCAACTCGTTTAAGCGCACAAAGAAACCAAAGCCCGTCACATTGGCAATCACGCCTTCAAATGCATCACCTAAGTGATCTTGCATGTATTCACATTTTAGCCAATCTGACACATCACGGGTTGCATCATCAGCACGACGCTCGGTCATCGAACATTGCTCACCTAATGCATCTATTTCATCAAATGAGTAATGGAAACCACCGGTTGCAGTACTGCGACCAGTATTACCTGCTTGCTTAGCAATTAAGTATTTAATCGCACGGTGCAAGGTTAAATCTGGATAACGACGAATTGGCGAGGTAAAGTGCGCGTATTCAGTCAATGCCAAACCAAAGTGACCAATATTGTCACCTTGATAAACTGCCTGCTTCATTGAGCGTAACAGCATGGTTTGAATTAATTCACGATCAGTACGCTCTTGGATTGCATGCGCAAGCTCTGCGTAATCTTTTGGTGTTGGCTCTAAACCACCACCAAGTTGTAAGCTTAGCTCACCTAGGAAATCACGAAAGCCCTGTAACCGCTCTTCTCCTGGTGTATCGTGAACACGGTACAATGCAGGTTCTTTGGCCTTTTCAACAAAACGTGCTGAAGCAATGTTTGCCAAAATCATACATTCTTCGATGATCTTGTGAGCATCGTTACGCACTGCCGGCACGATACGATCGATCTTACGATCCGCATTGAAGATGAACTGGGTTTCTACCGTTTCAAATTCAATCGCACCACGCTCTTCACGTGCTGATTTCAGCACTTTATACATGCTGTACAGCTCTTCAAGGTGCGGCACTAATGGCTCATAACGAGCACGTAGCTCTTCATCACCGTCCAACATTTTACTTACTTTGGTGTAAGTTAAACGGGCATGTGAATTCATTACCGCTTCGTAGTGCTTGTAGCCTGTTAGCTCACCGGTTTCTGAAATGTTCATTTCACACACCATACACAAGCGATCCACTTGTGGGTTCAATGAACATAAACCGTTAGATAGCACTTCAGGCAACATTGGGATCACTTGCGATGGGAAGTAAACCGAGTTACCACGCTTCACCGCTTCGTTATCTAAAGCTGATTTTGGACGAACATAGTAGCTCACATCAGCAATCGCAACCCATAAACGCCAGCCACCATCGGTGTTGCGCTCACAGTAAACTGCATCATCAAAGTCACGTGCATCTTCACCATCAATGGTTACTAATGGTAATTGACGTAAATCCACACGACCTTGTTTCGCTTCCTCTGGCACTTCTTCAGTCAGATTTTTAATTTCTTTTTCAACTTCTGACGGCCATTCATGAGGAATATCATGGGTACGTAATGCGATATCAATTTCCATACCCGGTGCCATGTTTTCACCCAGTACTTCAACGATGCTACCTACTGCATTATGTTGACGTGTTGCGCGCTGATTGATCTCAACTACCACTACATTACCCATACGTGCACCTAAACGGCCATCTTTTGGGATAATGATATCTTGCGCAATACGAGAATCATCAGGTACAACATAGCCCATGCCGTCTTCTAAGAAGTAACGGCCAACAATTTGTGCTTTGGTTTCTTGCAGCACTCGCACTACACGAGCTTCTTTACGACCGCGCTTATCTTCGCCTGCCGCTTGCGCCAAAATGTAATCGCCATGCAATACACTGCGCATTTGGTGATTAGGTAATAACAAATCGTCATCTTTACCTAATGAACCTTCTGGACGTAAAAAGCCAAAACCTTCACGGTGGCCAATCACGTAACCTTTGATCAAATCAAGACGCTCCGGCAATGCATAACATTGACGACGCGTGTAAATTAATTGGCCATCACGCTCCATCGCACGTAAGCGACGGCGTAAGCCTTCATAGTGGTCATCACCTTCTAGCTTAAGCTCAGCAAACAACTGGTCACGACTCACCGGGGTACTAAAACCACGAATCACTTCTAGTAAATGTTCACGGCTTGGGATCGGGTTTTCATAATTAGATGCTTCGCGATCGCGAAAAGGGTCGACCGGTAAATCGGTAGTACCTTTAGACATAAATTTTTCCTGTAGGCCAAGCTATACCTGAAGTATATCTGGCTCTTAGGTGATCAGACGGGAACAGCCTTAATAACATTGCTGTTCCACTAAATTTTGGGAGGAATAAACAAACTGAATATATACCAAATGATCAACTATCACTGGTTAGAGCTATTTAACAAATCCAGCAAGGGGGCGTTATCTTCCACCAAACTTAACAAAGTATGGCGATCTAACTCGGCTAAAAATGCTTCTCGTGCATTTGCCAATATGCCCTTTAATCGACACGCAGGTGTTATATGACAAAAGTCAGCGCTGCAATTAACAATTTGTAATGGCTCGATAGCACGCACAACATCACCAATAATGATCGCTCTTGCTGGCATACCTAAACGAATACCGCCATTCTTTCCGCGTACCGTTTCAACATAGCCAAGTTGACCTAATTTATTGATAATTTTAACCATATGGTTACGTGACACATTATACGTTTCAGTCACTTTTGTAATACTTGCTAATTCGCCTTCGGGCAAAGATGCAAGATATATCAAGGCGCGTAGGCCATAATCGGTAAAACTGGTTAACTGCACAATCGTCCCTCCTGCTGTTATTTTAATCTTCTTATTGACTAAAAGATACAGATCAGATACAACTTATAACATATATTATAAATACACCTTTAAAGGAAGCGCTCATGCTTAGTCAAAAAACGATCGATATAGTGAAAGCAACAGCCCCTGTCATTGCAGAAGCAGGCCCTGTTGTTACACAGCATTTTTATCAACGTATGTTTAGACATAATCCCGAGCTAAAAGACATTTTTAACATGAGCAACCAACATGCTAGCGATGGCAATATTGCCTCTCGTCAGCAAGAAGCGCTATTCAATGCCGTATGTGCCTACGCTAATAACATCGACAACCTCGCTGTACTACTACCTGCCGTTGAAAAAATTGCTCATAAGCACACCAGTTTTTTGATCACTGCAGAGCAATACGACATTGTTGGGACTCACCTATTGGCGACCATTGATGAACTGTTATCACCAGGACAAGAAGTGCTTGATGCATGGGGTGAAGCTTATGGGGTGCTAGCAAATATCTTTATTAATCGTGAAGAAGAGATCTATCAAGAAAATAACAATAAAGAAGGTGGCTGGCGTGGTACTCGTGAGTTTATCGTGACCAACAAACAGCAAGACAGCGAACACATTACCAGCTTTACCTTTAAGCCAGCTGATGGCGGTAAAGTGGCGAACTACAAACCGGGGCAATACTTAGGGATTTACCTCAATGCCGATGAGCTAGAAAACCAAGAAATTCGTCAATACAGCTTATCTTCAGCACCGCAAGACGATCAGTACCGTATTTCAGTTAAACGTGAAGCCCAAGGTAAGGTCTCTAACTACCTACATGATCATATTAATATTGGCGATAAAGTCATGTTGGCAGCACCAGCTGGTGACTTCTTTTTGGAGGTTGATGATAAAACACCTGTCACCTTACTATCAGCAGGTGTCGGATTAACCCCAACCCTTTCAATGCTTGAATCATTAACCGAACATCAAGCGTCAGTTAACTGGCTACATGCTACTGAAAATGGCGCACAACATGCTTACAAAAAACAGGTTAAAGCCCTAGCAGAAAAACATACCCACATCCAAGATCTGACTTGGTATAACACACCACTAGATACTGATCTGCCAGCCGAAGATTATGACTACCAAGGACTCATGGATCTTAGCAAAGTGGCTGCACAGCTTGCTGATGATAAGATGCAATTCTACTTCTGTGGTCCTGTTGGCTTCATGCAAAGCATCGCTAAACAATTACTAGCATTAGGCGTTAGCGAAGATCGTATTCACTACGAATGCTTTGGTCCTCATAAGGTTTTGTAATTCACCTAAAGTACACCTTAAGCCAAACAAAAAAGCACAGCTTATGCTGTGCTTTCACTATCTTGAACAATTGAAACCATACTTACCATAATGTCGAGCGTTGTTTGGCTCGGGCAATGATATTCTCAGGCATTCTTTGCTCTAATCGATGGCGCAAGTTTTTAAGCTGACGATACAAGGATTGGTTGTCCGTTGTGGTTTGATACAGCCAGCGATAGGCATCTTCATAATCCAATGGACTACCATGATCTGATACCAATAGCTCAGCTAATTGCAACCTTGCTTTAATATTACCCAGTGCTGCCGCCTCTCGAAGATAAGGGATAGCACGCTCTCTATCTTGCTGCAGTAAAATACCACGAGAGTAATAACGTCCTAACTGCTCCAAGGCAACTGGCGATCCTTGCTGCGCGGCTTCACGCATGTAATACAAGCCTTGTTCAATGTCTTTCGGGACACAAACGCCCCACGCTAACATATCACCATATAAAAACTGATAAGACGGTGATTCAACTCGCTCGGCGCGGGCTTTAATATCTTGTACTAATTGGCAATCATCTGCTTTTACCTTTTGCAGATGTTGATTGGTTGCAAATAACTTGATGAGTTCGTCATCGGTATAAACAGGTACAGCATCACCCACATCATTTAATGCATAAGCTGAAGGCAGCAATAAATGGCTGACCAAAAGCAATATTGGAAGCTTCGTCATTATCATGATCTCAGGTTAAGGAATATCCCTTTATCGACGTATAATCAAAAGACTTTAGCTAACTTCTTTCTCACCGTGATGATCTTGCTCCCATAATTTCAGCGTTATGCTTCATCTGTGCAACAGATATAAAAAAAACCAGCTCGAAAGCTGGTTTTTATCAAATTCACATCAGTGATTATTCACCGTATGGGTGAACCTTGATGATTGTCTCGTTACGGTCAGGACCTGTAGAGATAATATCGATTGGCACACCAGTTAGCTCTTCGATACGAGCGATGTAATCTAGTGCAGCTTGTGGAAGCTCTTCTAGTGATTTAACACCGAAAGTCTTCTCACTCCAGCCTGGCATTGTTTCATAAACAAGCTCTAGACCTTCGTACTCGTCAGCAGCCATTGGAGATACTTCTAGGATCTCGCCAGTCTTAGTCTTGTACGCAGTACAGATTTTTAGCTCTTCTAGACCATCTAGTACGTCTAGCTTAGTTAGACAGAAACCAGAGATAGAGTTGATTTGTACCGCACGACGCATAGCAACAGCATCGAACCAACCAGTACGACGTAGACGACCCGTTGTTGCACCAAACTCGTGGCCAACAGTACCTAGGTGCTTACCTACTGGATCTTGCTTGTCTAGACCATCGTATAGCTCAGTTGGGAAAGGACCTGCACCAACACGAGTACAGTAAGCTTTCGCAATACCTAGAATGTAACCTAGGTGACGAGGACCGAAACCAGAACCTGCAGCAACACCACCAGCAGTTGTGTTAGAAGAAGTTACGTACGGGTAAGTACCGTGGTCGATATCAAGCAGTGTACCTTGTGCACCTTCGAACATGATCTTGTCGCCACGTAAACGTGCGTCATCAAGTTCTTTAGTTACGTCGATAACCATTGAAGTTAGGATATCAGCTTGTGCCATCACACCTTCAAGTACAGCTTCGTAGCTTACAGGCTCAGCATTGTAGTAGTGCTCAAGTTGGAAGTTGTGGTAAGCCATCACTTCTTTAAGCTTCTCTGCAAACGCTTCTTTATTGAAAAGATCGCCAACGCGAAGACCGCGACGTGCAACTTTATCTTCGTATGCAGGACCGATACCACGACCAGTTGTACCGATAGCTTTTTTACCACGAGCTGCTTCACGTGCTTGGTCAAGAGCAATGTGGTAAGGAAGAATAAGTGGACAAGCTTCTGACAGGAATAGACGCTCACGAACAGGGATACCACGCTCTTCTAGTGGACCCATTTCTTTCATAAGTGCATCAGGAGAAAGCACAACACCGTTACCGATGATGCATTTAACATTGTCTCGTAGGATACCTGATGGGATCAGGTGAAGAACAGTTTTCTCACCGTCAATAACTAGGGTGTGACCAGCATTGTGACCGCCTTGGTAGCGAACCACATATTTTGCATCTTCGGTCAGTAGGTCAACGATTTTACCTTTACCTTCGTCACCCCATTGGGTGCCAAGAACGACTACATTATTTGCCATCTTTCTTCATCTATCAGTAGTTAAAAAGGGATTCTAGCACCTTAACATTCACCTTGCAGTCATTTTTTAGCCATATGGAACATTTCTGCAAGCTAACTGTCACGATTGTGTGCTTATGTATTTTACATCTGTCTATACATCATATACGCAATAACAGTTCCTGCAACGACTAAACAGCCGCCAATACGTCGCAAAGTATTATCATTTTGTTGGCTTAACTGGCTAACCATTTCTCGCCAGCCGCGAGGTGCCAATAATGGACCAAGCCCTTCAACCACCAACACAAGCCCTAATGCCATCCAAATTGTGTTCGACATGCTCTTTTTATTCCATAAAAAAAGACAAGGCCGAAACCTTGTCTTTACAATCACTTATATCAGTTCTGATACGTTAGTTTGCTTTAAGCTCTGAATGATTCATGTACTTAAAGAATTCATTGTTAGGATCAACAACTAATACATCGTTCTTCGAGTTGAAACTCTTCTCGTAAGCTTTTAGTGAACGCCAGAAGCTGTAAAACTCTGGGTTTTGACTATAAGCTTTAGAGTAAATCTCAGCCGCTTTCGCATCCGCGTCACCACGGATAACCTGTGCTTTACGCTTCGCTTCAGAAAGAATTGTTGCCACTTCTAACTCTGAACGTGCACGTAATTCTTCAGCACGTTGACGACCTTGAGAGCGGTAACTACGTGCAACCGATTCACGCTCTGCGCGCATACGGCGGTAGATAGACTCACTGATCTCATCCGGTAAGTTGATTTTCTTAATACGGAAATCAACCACTTCAATACCTAAATCTTTCGCGCTATCGCGGGTTTCATTAAGTACGTCTTCCATGATTTGATCACGTTGACCTTCAACTTCTTTAACCGGTACTACGCCTTCAATCACATCTAATGCAGCTTGAGCTGCTTTCGTTTGTGCAACATCAGACTTATCTTTCGCAGCATTCGCACCGCTATCTTTACCAGAAACGATCTGCTTAATTTCTTTCGCACCGATTTCAGCACGTAGGCTATCAACAACTTTACGCTTTAACAGTGTTTCAGCAGTCGATGTATTACCACCACCTGTTGCTAGGTAGTATTTGCCAAAATCTTTGATACGCCATTTAACATAGGTATCAATGATTACGTCTTTTTTCTCAGCTGTTAAGAAACGGTCAGCTTGATCATCCATGGTTTGGATACGTGCATCAAGATCGTGTACACGGTCAAACACAGGCACCTTAAAGTGCAAACCAGGTTCGTAAATACGAGCTACTTCAGTATTGTTATCTTTTAAGATACGACCGAAACGCACCACGATACCACGCTCGCCTTCCTTCACCACAAACATTGACATCAATAATAGAGCAATAAAAATCACTACTACTGGGATCATTAACTTACGCATAATTAATATCTCCCTTGACGGCCAGTTTCAGCTCGTGGAGCTGGTGCGACTGGAGCTGGAGTTTCCACTTTTTCTAACTCAATACCATCTAATCTGTCTGAACTACCTTGCTGCTTCACCGCTTGGTTAGACTGACTCATCAGTTTATCCAATGGGATATACATCATGTTGTTGCTATCGCCAGATTTAGTATCGATCAATACTTTGCTTGTGTTGCTGTAAACGCGTTCCATGGTATCTAGGTATAAACGCTCACGTGTTACGTCTTTAGCAGCTAGGTATTGAGGTAGCAACTTATCAAACTGTGCTACGTCACCCAGTGCGCCATTAACCACGCGCTCAGAATAACCTTCCGCTTCGTTCTTCAGACGCTCAGCACGACCCGTTGCTTTTGGCAAAATGTCGTTACTGTAAGCTTCTGCTTCACGAACGAAACGCTCTTCATCTTCTCGCGCTGCAATCGCATCATCGAATGCATCTTTCACCGCTTCTGGCGGACGCGCAGATTGGAAGTTCACATCAACAACACGGATACCCATGTCATATTTTGCAATGATTTTATCAATCGCCGCTTGAGTATTCGCACGGATTGTTTGACGACCCGTCGTCAATGCCTGATCCATGGTTGAATCACCAATAACAGCACGTAATGCTGAATCTGTTGCTTGGCGCAAACTGTCATCGGCATTTGTCACGCTAAACAGATATTTTTCTGCATTATCAACGCGGTACTGAACATCCATTTCAACTTTCAATACGTTTTCGTCTTTCGTTAACATCAAACCGGATGCACGAAGAGAACGAATTGCCTGAACGTTGACAGGAATAACTTCGTCGATAAAGGTTGGTTTCCAGTTCAGACCCGGTTGAACTTCTTTCTCTACTTTACCAAAACGTAGCACAACACCTTGTTCTGCTTCGCCGATAGTATAGAAACCAGAAAAACCCCAAACTGCCGCTGCTAACACAGCTACAGCTCCCAAGCCAACAGCACTACCGCTGCCACTCGGTCCTTTTTTATTTCCAAACACACCACCGACTTTACGACTTAGTTTTGAAAAAACTTCATCGAGATCAGGTGGTCCTTGTTCACGTCCACCGCGATTGTTATTACCCCAAGGGTCTTTATCATCACGGCCGCCGTTGTTTCCAGGCTCATTCCACGCCATTATAGAACTCCATCAATATGATATGACGACAGTTTTTATTACTCTAGCAATCCATTAAGCAACGATAAAGTCATCTAACGAAGTACTTTCTCTTTTTTGTAACCGAGACCATTCCGCCAAAGGTAAACGAATATCAATCATCAGATAACCATCTGATTCATATTCTTCTCGCAAAATGCATCCAAGCTGATAAAACTTACTGCGAATACGACCAATCATCTCAGGTGGAATACGCAAAGTATGCGCTACCATCGTGCCTGATAGACGCTCGGTTAATGCTTGGAACAACAAGTCGATGCCTTGTCCTTCCATGGCTGAAACCCAAACGCGACGAGGAACACCTTCATCATCTCGTTCAATACGCGGTTCAGCGTGCTCTAAGTTATCAATCTTATTCATGACAACCAGCGCTGGTACTTCACCTGCGTCGATTTCTTCTAATACCGTTTCTACCGCTTCAATGTTTTCACGAAAGCGATCATCACTCGCATCAACTACATGAAGCAACAGATCTGCTTCTTGCGTTTCTTTTAGGGTAGCTTTAAATGCTGCCACTAGATCATGGGGAAGATGTCGAATAAAGCCCACGGTATCTGCCAAAATAGCAGTACCCACATCTGCGACTTCAATTTTACGTAGTGTTGGATCTAGGGTTGCAAACAGTTGATCGGCGGCGTAAACCCCCGCATCGGTGATCCGATTGAAGAGTGTTGATTTACCTGCGTTGGTATATCCCACTAATGAGATCGTTGGAATTTCTGCACGATTACGTGCTCGTCTTCCCTGATCACGCTGTTTAGCCACTTTCTCTAAACGACGTAGAATTGTTTTAATTCGTTCTCGCAATAAACGTCTATCTGTTTCCAGCTGCGTTTCACCAGGTCCACGCAGACCAATCCCCCCCTTTTGTCTCTCAAGGTGAGTCCAACCACGAATCAATCGGGTTGAGATATGACGTAACTGTGCTAACTCAACTTGCAACTTACCTTCATGGGTACGTGCACGTTGGGCAAAAATATCTAAGATCAAACCTGTTCTATCAAGTACACGACATTGACAGATTTGCTCCAAGTTACGCTCTTGAGCGGGAGACAAGGAGTGATTAAAGATAACGATGTCAGCTTCCGCTGTTCTTACCGCGTCGGCAATTTCCTGCGCTTTACCTTCACCCACATAATACTTAGGGTGCGGAGTCTTACGGCTACCTGTTACAACATGTAGTGTATTGACTCCAGCCGAGGAGACCAGCATTTCAAATTCGCTGAGATCTTCCCATTCCCCTTCTTGCGTGAAGTTAATATGGACAAGAATCGCCTGTTCACCAGCTTCATAACGGTCAAACAAGCAATTAACTCCTTATGGAAGAATATTATTCTTCAGTTTTTTCTGGTCGCTCAGCACCTGCTGGACGATCACCTGCATGGTGGTGATTTACTGGACGAGCAGGAACCACTGTTGAAATCGCATGCTTGTATACCATTTGGTTTACGGTGTTTTTAAGTAGGATCACAAACTGATCAAAAGACTCAATTTGGCCTTGTAGTTTGATACCGTTTACCAAGTAAATAGAGACCGGAATTCGTTCACGACGCAGCGCATTTAAAAACGGGTCTTGCAGAGATTGCCCCTTAGCCATTATTTCTTTTCCTTATTTGTTTGTAGTTGTATTAGCAACGAACAAAAACTAAAAATACGCAAAGCAGTTCAGAGTATACACGTTAATTAAACATCACATCTAACTGAGTTTGTGACTGTTTGTAACGCGAAATCCACATCACTACTATCCAACCAGGTCAAATCTTTCCAACCGCGAAGCCAGGTGATTTGACGCTTTGCCAATTGACGGGTAGCACAGATACCACGGAACACCGCTTCATCTAAGTCATAATTCCCGTCCAAATATTCCCACATCTGGCGATAACCAACACAGCGGATAGAAGGAAGTTCTAGGTGAAGATCACCACGCTCGTGCAACGCACGCACTTCCTGCTCAAAACCTGCCTCGATCATCTTATTAAACCTAAGTTCAATGCGCTGATGCAGTACAGCCCTATCCATGGGAGCTATTGCAAATTGGTGAACCTTGTAAGGTAAGGATTCACCTTGAGTTTTTGTTAACTCAGTTAAAGTTTTACCCGAAATACGGAAAACTTCCAATGCACGAGACAATCGCTGAGGATCATTTGGATGAATTCTTGCGCCAGCAACAGGATCAATCCTTACTAATTCATCATGTAATGCTTGCCATCCAAACTCAGCCGCATCTCGTTCAATGCCTGCGCGAACCTCAAGATCTGCTGCAGGTAAAGGCGATAAACCTTCCAATAAAGCCTTGTAGTACAACATAGTACCACCAACTAATAAAGGAATTCGCCCTGCTGCAACTATATCAGCCATTTCTTTCAGTGCATCAGCACGGAAGTCTGCAGCCGAATAACTTTGCGCTGGATCACGAATATCGATCAAACGGTGTGGTGCTAATGCAAGTTCATGCGCATCAGGCTTTGCTGTACCGATATCCATCCCTTTGTAAATAAGGGCAGAATCAACACTTATCAACTCAACTGGCAGCACTTCTCGTAAACGGATCGCTAGATCCGTTTTACCTGATGCTGTTGGTCCCATTAAAAAAATGGCTTGAGGTTGTGGCTTAGTCATAGTATTTAAATGCTTCTATTGCTACTTGCATATCTACCGGTCGAAGTAACTGGCTTTGATGTTCTGCCAATTGCTCTCCCCATAGTTGCTCTAATTCAGAGACTAGCTGGATCGCTTGCGACAAACTGTAATTTGTCACTGTGCTAATACATTGTTCAGCTAACCAATTTAATAACTTGCCCCACCCTTGGGCTTCTTGATCTTCACTGACCGCCAGCAGATAGGTTAACAAATTTGGGATCAACTGTTGAAGGTTTTGCTGCCTTAAAGGCATACAAACAGACATAATTATAATGCCATTTTTTCCTTTTGCTTTCAGTTGAATACCAAGTTGCTTAAGTAACGTAGCATGTTGCTCGGCACACGCAATTAAATCACGCTCTACCGGAACGGATAATGGGATCAGCAAAGGCTGTGGTTTTAACCCTTCCGTCTGAGCTAAACGAAACTGTCCGGTGTAACGTAAATGCTCTGCTTTATCTAACGAAAGTAACACCACTTGCGGATCTTGATGCATCAATAAATAACGCTCATTGACCAAACACAATGCTTTACCTAACCCTGTTGCTTTACCACCAATAGCATTTTGCTTCACTGATGCCACTGGCTGCGGGGCTGTGGCTTGCCACTCACGACGGGGCTCTGCAACATGAGATTCCGAAGGTCGAGTTTCAGGTGTAGTCTGTTGTGTTTCCGCTGGCGCTTCAGTTTCTAATAGCTGTTGATACGCTTTAATCTCTGCAGGTGTAGGTCCTTCCGGTTGTACTGGACGGGATGAAGATGCCGCTTTAGCTTGGCTTGTAGCTGCATAGCTTCGACTTTCATAACTACTGCTACGAGATTCACCTGTATCACGATCATAACGACGAGACTCTCGTTGCGATGATTGATAAGGCGTTGAATGAAAAGTACTATCGGATTGAGAGCGCGCAACAATACTTGGAGACGATTCCCTGCCAGTATCATATTCATCAACATAAGCAGCTTGTGATGATACTTCGCTTTGCCACTGTGCTGCTGGCAACTTATTAGGATAATCCGGCGTTGCGTCAATAGCTTGTGCTACACGCTGTGTGACTTGCGATAATGGCTCAATCACCACGCCATCTTCATCCACTTCTATACTGTGCGCACTCGCGCGAGTAGGTGATTGATAATGGTGTTGGTCTTCTTCTAACGCACCTTGTTGGAGCGCACTTTGCAAAGCTTGGTAGATAAAATCATGCACCAAACGCGCTTGATGAAAACGAACTTCGTGTTTAGCTGGGTGCACATTGACATCCACTTGATGCGGATCGACATCAATATAAAGCACGTATGCGGCATATTGATCGGCTCGTAAGCTCGATTCATACGCCTGACGGATCGCATGATTGATCAGCTTATCTTTCATCATCCGCCCATTGACATAACAATACTGAATATCATTCTGTGCACGCGCACCTTGTGAGCTACACACCCAACCAGAGAGTTTTAAATCACCATGCGCTAATTCCACCACCAGAGCATGCTGTAAAAAGCCAGAGCCACAAGCTGTGGCTAAACGACGCTCTTTTTGAATATCCGTTTGTGCCGCGCGATATTGACGAATGATCTTGCCGTTATGACGCAACGTGATAGCAACATCAAAACGGCTTAATGCGATACGTTTGATCAATTCATCAATATGATTAAATTCGGTTTTTTCTGTTCTTAAAAACTTACGGCGAGCTGGCGTATTGAAGAAAAGATCGAGAACTTCTAGGGTTGTCCCTACCGGATGAGCGGCAGGTTTTAGCTGCACTTCCATATCTCGCCCTTCAGCATAAGCTGACCACGCTTCTTCTTGCGCTTCAGTGCGCGAAGTTAAGGTTAAACGAGAAACAGAGCTGATACTGGCAAGCGCTTCACCCCGAAAGCCTAAGCTTACGATCGCTTCTAGATCATCAAGGGTAGTAATTTTGGAGGTGGCATGACGGCTAAGGGCAAGACTGAGTTCGTCTTTAGGGATCCCTTTTCCATTATCACGAATACGAATAAGCCGGCTGCCACCCTTTTCGATATCAATATCGATCCGAGTTGCACCGGCATCTAAACTGTTTTCAACAAGCTCTTTGACTACAGAAGCAGGGCGTTCAACAACTTCACCCGCTGCAATCTGGTTAGCCAGCCGAGCGGGTAAAATCTGAATCGGCATAATTAACTTCTTGGAATGATTAGCGTCTGTCCTACAGCTAGTTTATCAGAACGTAGCTTATTCGTTGCACGAATAGTTGCAACTGATACACCATATTTATCCGCAATCTTACTCAAAAACTCACCACGCTGAACCTTATGGTGCACGTATTTAGGTGCAGGTACTGCAATTTTCAGTTTCTGTCCAAGCATGACATTATCTGATTTAAGGTTATTGAGCTGACGGATGCTACTCATGGTAACACCATATTTCTGTGCAATCTTACCTAAATACTCACCACGCGCCACTTTATGCACAACAACTTTTGTCGAAGCCGATGACTTCACACTTGATGTCGATTTTGCAGCGGTGGACGGGGTAGCGGCCTTAACCGGCGCCGAAGTCGACGCCGTTTTAATGTTACTTGGAATAATCAACACTTGACCAATATTCACTGAATTTGATTTCAGGTTATTCGCTGCCTTGATTGATGCCATCGATACCCCGTATTTCTGCGCAATCCCACTCAGAGATTGACCTGAGGTCACTTTGTGTTTACTGCCTTTGCCTTTCAGGCGTGACGCAAACAATGTACCTTCCGGTGGATTCGCTTCAAAATACTGTAGTACGCCTTTGTACACGGCATTCGCTAATTGGTTTTGGTGAGACGCAGTATTCAGTAAGCGCTCTTCCGTTGGGTTCGTAATAAAGCCCGTTTCAACCAATAACGATGGAATATCCGGTGACTTTAAAACAGCCAAACTTGCGTACTGTGGTGATGTTTTATGTAGACGTGCCACTTTTCGTAATTCACGAAGCACACGGCTAGCCACATCGTAACCTTCTTTTTGCGAGTAGCTAAACTGCAAATCAAGTACTGCACGACCAAGGTACTTATCTTTGGTGTTGTTTGACAATACATCACCACCACCAAGTAGCTCTGATTGTTTCTCGCTTTGCTCTAACCAACGACCAATTTCAGTATTCGCACGACGTGTATTTAATACCCATACAGATGCGCCACGAGGTTGCGGTTTCGTAAAGCCATCAGCGTGAATAGAAACTAAAAGTAGGGCTTTATTCTTACGCGCAATTTCAGAACGCTTACCTAGCGGAACAAAGTAATCACCGCGACGCGTTAATACCGCACGCATACCTGTTGTGGCATTAATTTTAGCAGCCAACTTTTTCGCTACCGCTAATGTCACATTCTTTTCGTATTTACGTGTCGGACCAATAGAACCAGGATCATCACCACCGTGACCGGCATCGACAGCAACCACAATATCTGCAGTACCTGATGGCATTTTCGCTAAGTTATTGGCGGTCGCTTGCTCTTCTGCTTTCTCTTCTTTAGCGCCGACAGTTTTCGCACTACCATTTGGAATGTCTAAAACCAGACGGTATCCGTAGTTGCCTGTTGGCGACAAAGAAAAGATTTTCGGCGTTACACCACGCTTAATTTCAAAAACCAGTCGTGTAGCCCCTTTTTCAGGCGCAGTACTTTTACGAACCTTGGTTAAAATATCGCTTTTATTAACGGTAATAGGCAGTTTAGTTTTAATTGAGGTGTCTTTTAAATCCACCACTAAACGAGAAGGCCCCGCTAACGAGAAATGAGAATAATCCGCCTTGCTTTGCAGATCTAACACAACACGTGTTTCATCTGGTGCAGGCCAAATTCTCACTCCCTTTAGTTCATTTGCAAAAACGGAGGTTGAACTAACTAACCCTGCTCCTACGACAAGGAGCTTTAAATACGTCCGTAACGCCATCCTAATTAACTCAACTTCAAATGATTGATCAATGTTGCGCCGTATTCCGTCTTAGCGCGGATCAATACTTTCCTCTGCTCACCGTGATAACACATTTCTAATTCAAGATCAGGTTGAGGTAATAACCCTTCCCCTTTTTCAGGCCACTCCACTAAGCAAATAGCATCATGGGTGAAATAATCACGAATTCCCATAAATTCTAATTCTTCAGGATCTGCAAGGCGATACAAATCAAAATGATACACTTGCCAAGGAGCAAGATCATAAGGTTCAACTAGAGTATAGGTTGGACTCTTAACATTACCTTGATGACCTAACGCACGAATGAAACCACGACTAAATGTGGTTTTGCCTGCGCCCAGATCGCCATGAAGATAAATCGTTGTTTGTTGCGTACAGGCTTTAGCCAGCTTAAGGCCAAAATCTACAGTTGCCTGCTCATCAGCAAGAAAAGTTTCAAATGTTTGCATGGTTTTTATCTTGGATTGATTAGTTGACGAATAAACGGAAATAAATCGGATGCCAGCATACCACGCTCTCCGCTTTGCGCACACAAATCTGCAGCTTGAGCATGGATCCATACACCGGCATAGGCAGCTTCAACCAAGCTTAACCCTTGACCAAGCAAGGCACCTATAATACCTGATAATACGTCTCCCATCCCGCCTGTCGCCATACCTGGGTTACCGCTCGTGCATACCCACAATGTTTCACCATCGTAGATCAGTGTGCCAGCCCCTTTTAGCACCACCACACCACCGTAGTTTTGTTGCAACTGCTTGATCGCAGAAAAGCGATCCGCTTCGATATCCGCAACAGACACATTCAATAACCGCGCCGCTTCGCCCGGATGAGGCGTAATAATGCGATTCACTTTAAAATCTGGCGCACTTGCCAATAAGTTAATCCCATCCGCATCAACCACACAGGGCTTATTGGTATGATGACAACTAGCAAATAAGGCTTTGCTCCATGGCGACGTGCCAAGTCCAGGCCCCAACACTAAAACATCAGCCCAAGCTAATCTGTCACAGACTTCATTTGACTCTTCTTGCCAACCTACCGCCATTATCTCAGGTCTGGCAGTGACAATTGACAATACATTGTCAGGTTGTGTCACAACCGCTGTAAGCCCAGCACCTGTACGGGCACAAGCCTCCGCACATAGCCTTATCGCCCCCGCCATACCATGAGCTCCCCCCACACATAACACGCGCCCATAAGAGCCTTTATGTCCAACACGAGAGCGAATGGGTAATAACGGAAGTACCATAGCAGCGGTAACATGCCATGCAGATGGATGCGTTATTTGAGATAAATCTTCACCGACATCGAGAGATGAAAAATAACGCTCACCACAATATTGTGCGGCTTGCCCTGTTACCAATCCCTGTTTAAAACCGATAAACGACAATGTTTGTGAAGCTTTAATCACCTCTCCAGACACTGCCCCTGTATCAGAACACAAGCCTGAAGGTACATCGACAGCAATAATAGGTGTTTTTTGCTGGTTAATCCAAATGATACGCTCAGCAATATCTAAACGAGGCGCGCCATAAATACCAATTCCGAGTAAGGCATCAATGATTAAATCATACTGTTCAATGGGCAGTTCTTTAATCGTATTGCCGCCATTAGCAAGCCAGCGCTGTCGAGCCTTTGTCGCATCAGGCGATAAACGCTCAACCTTTTCCATCTCCCAAACAGTAACGTTCAGTCCTGCTTGCTGTGCTAATCGCGCAACGACATAGCCATCACCGCCATTATTTCCTTTACCACAGCACACCAATAGCGCTGAGCATTGGGGATACAACGAACCAATAAGCTCAAAGACAGCTTGTCCTGCTGATTCCATTAATTGGTACAAAGTGATCGCATGTTGCGTAGCAAGCTGTTTTTCACCCTGTTTAACTTGCTCTGAAAGATACAAGGCTTGAGGAATAGAATTGATAACCTTCATGGGTAATGACCTTTTCAACCTAGCAGCAACTATACTGAACCCAAAATAAGAATAGTTAATTTTATTTGTCTAATTCCTTCACTTCTGAGGTAACTCTCCCATTCTCCTGTCGTAGCTCCCCCTATGATCCCAACAGGAATATGCTAGAATGCGCCCCCTTTCATTTAGCGCAATACAGAGCTCGGTTATGACTATCGATTATCAACAGCTTGCTGATCAAATCAAAACTTGGGGACAAGAGCTTGGCTTTCAGCAAGTCGGCATCAGCGATATTGATTTGTCACAACACGAAGCAGAGCTACAGCGCTGGATCGATGCTGGTTATCACGGTGAAATGGATTGGATGGCACGCCATGGCATGATGCGTGCGCGCCCTGCAGAACTGTTACCGGGAACCATCCGCGTGATCAGTGTGAGAATGAATTACCTTCCACCTGATGCTGGTTTCGCTCAAACCTTAAAGCAACCACACAAGGCCTATATTAGTCGATATTCATTAGGTCGTGATTACCACAAATTGATCCGCAACCGCCTAAAACAACTAGGCCAACGTATCGAACAAGTGGTTGGTCAATTTGGCTGTCGCCCTTTTGTTGATTCAGCGCCAATATTAGAACGTCCTTTAGCGCAAAAAGCGGGACTAGGGTGGACAGGGAAACACTCACTGATCTTAAACGAGCAAGCAGGTTCATGGTTCTTCTTAGGCGAGTTATTGGTAGATATTCCGCTGCCTGTTGATATTCCAACCGAAGAGCAATGCGGTAAATGCATAGCTTGTATCACCAGTTGTCCAACCGGAGCGATTGTCGAAGAAGGGGTCATCGATTCACGTCGTTGTATATCATATCTCACCATTGAGTTTGATGGCGTGATCCCAGAGCAATATCGCACTGCAATGGGCAATCGTATTTACGGTTGTGATGATTGCCAACTTGTATGCCCTGTTAATCGTCATGGTCAACTAACCAATGAAGTTGACTACCATTGTCGAGATAGCTTATATCAACAAGATCTGCTTACCTTATATGCGTGGGATGAAAAAACCTTCTTAAAAAATACCGAAGGCTCCGCGATCCGCCGTATTGGTCATATTCAATGGTTAAGAAATATCACCATTGCACTGGGTAATGCCCCTTATCAATCAGAGATCATTGAAGCACTTTCAACACGACAAGGTTTAAGTGATTTACTCGACATTCATATCGAGTGGGCATTAGAGCAACAAGAGCTCAAAAAAGTGGAAAGTGAACGAGAAATATTACCGACTAAAACCAAACGCTTAGTACGGATCATCGAGAAAGGATTACCACGAGATGCATAAGTCACACGGGGGATATGTGGAAAACTTTTAAAGGGCGGTAAATATTATGGGGATAGATAAAGATTAAACACAGGGAGTGGATAACATAATTAAGATAGTTATCCCAAAGATGCATACCGAAGAAAAACTGTTGAAAAGTCGGTATAAACATGCGACTTAACCATTTAAAACAAACAGTTACGCCATTAATAAGTCACTGTGAATAATGTTAATTAAACAGCATTCAAATAACATTTCAAAGTTACTCACATATCATCAGCACATCTAATCAACCAACTTACCCACAGAAATAATAGTGTGGATAACTCTGTTAATTCTATTGTGATATAACGGTGAAATACTACGCTAAACTGAGATTAATGAACCAACTTAAAGCGATTTAAGCTCAAAGCTGTACAGCAATGCGGTATCAACATTACTGATTTATAACCATAACTAAGGAAAAGAGCGTACGCCTTTACAGCGTGATAAAACAACACATACTTTGTATTTTTCTGAGACAGCAAAACAACCTTATAGAAGGTTGCGATACAAAATAAAAGATGTTGTCGAAGCCGATCGCTTCTAAGTGGGCTTCGTAGTCGAAACTAGAAACACTTGAAGCAGTACACTGATGATATCGGTAATCGAATACCCCAGGAATACTACATTAGGACTATTACTTCACAGCAATAGTTCATCGAACAAGTCGATGATGAACTCAACCTGTTGGTTAAGCATAAAATTGGAGCGACACACGAGGTTCGAACTCGTGACCTCAACCTTGGCAAGGTTGCGCTCTACCAGCTGAGCTAGTGTCGC
>NZ_SSMG01000081.1 GCF_009873615.1 Photobacterium lucens | reverse complement strand
TTAGCCAGTGATAGTAAGTTTTCTTTCGTAGTCCTTACGTACAATCTCTAATGCCGCAATGGCAGTTTTAGGTTCAATGTCATTACTTTCTAGTAGATAAATTAAATCAACAGCTAATTTAACTTCTGCTGGTGCATTTTCAAGTGCATTGGGGGTTGGGTTGTCAGACATTTGGTTTCTCATCTTATTGATTATGTGTAGACAGTGCTGCATGAATAAGCTGCATGTGAAGATCAACTAAATCTTGGTGCTGCGCTCTGTAACCTCCGCCAATGACGGCAGCCACAGGAATATTTCTCTCTTTACATAAAGAAAGCACTGTATGATCTCTTTGGTAAAGCCCTTGTGTTGAAACGTTAAAATACCCCAACTCATCGTGCTGGTGGATATCAACACCTGCATCATAAATCACCAAATCAGGCTGATATTGTGCTAAAGCGAGGGGCAGTAAACCAGTAAACGCATCGAGATAGTCTTCGGTTGAAGTTTCTCTTGGTAATGCGAGATCGATGGTTGAATCAGGCTTTCTCGCTGGAAAGTTTTTGTCACAATGAACAGAGAAGGTAACGATATTGGGATCATCTGCTAGTAATGTCGCTGTACCATCGCCATGGTGAACATCACAATCAATGATCATGACCCTATCGATATGGGGGTAACTAAGGGCATGTTTCGCAGCAAAAGCTAAATCGTTAAATAAACAAAAACCACTACCGAAATCATGGTGGGCATGGTGATAGCCGCCACTTAAATGAATAGCGATGCCGTGCTCCAATGCCAAATCGACAGTGAGCTGTGTACCGCCGGTTGAAAATAAGGTGCGCTCGATTAAAGCCTCACTCCATGGAAAACCAATTCGACGCATTTTAGCTGCTGGTAATTTATTGTTACACAATGCATCAACGTATTCGGGCGCATGTAATACTTTTAGTTTATTTATATCGGCTTTGTTAGGTTGGTGAATACTAACTCTATTGGTATGTGCTGAATCGATAATTGCTTCATACAATAAACGATATTTATTAATAGGATAGCGATGCTTTTCTGGCAGTGATAACGCTGAATAGATCGGGTGGTAAACAAGAGGAAGCATACAACTTAGCCTTTTTTCTCTCTGTTACTGATTTCCGTTTCGATTTTCACTAAAGCGGCTTGGCAACGACTAATTCGCCCCTCTAACGCTAAAATCTCTTTTTGTAATTGCTGTTGCTCAAATTGAGAGCCACAGCGACTGATCAATAACTCTTTATCGCGTAGCATGGCTTTTAGGCGACGTTCCCAATCTTTGTGTTGATTCAAATCTTGGTAGATTTCATTAATCGGTCTACGCCATGCTGCTTTATTCTTCGGTTCATTTTTACGAATATTTTGTGTCGCCAATTCACGTTGAATGGCTTGGATTTGGCTAACAATACGTTCGCAAATATGCTGAGTTCTGGCAGGTAATAAGCGTCCAGCTTGCTGTTCTCGCTGTAGAAGTTGCAACTCATTGTGAACTTCATTTACACAGGGAGTGAGCAGTTTACTTCTTGTTTTGAAAAGCGTTTCATCAAACAGAGGTTTAAAGGACTCACCACGTTTGCGATCGACTTCTGCTGCTTGTTGTTTTAATTGCTCGATTAATGAAATAAGACGAGATAAATCAATCATAAATACCTGTTACAGCATGAAGTTAGAACCAAGCTTGCCAAGCCAATTTGATTGCAAGGATCAAAACGACAGTGACAAATACAGGGCGAATAAATTTAGCACCAAAGCGGATCGCAGAATGGGCACCAATGTAGGCACCTAGCATTAAGCAGACACCCATAGTTAACCCTAGTGCAAAATTGACTTGGCCTAAAATAATGAAAGTCAGTAATGAGGTGATGTTACTGGTGAAATTCATTGCTTTAGCCAGGCCACATGCACGTAGCATATCAAGCCGATATAAAATCATGCTTGAAACAGTCCAAAATGCACCTGTACCAGGGCCAGCGATACCGTCGTAAAAACCAATACTGGTACCTTGCAGCCATTGTTTTAATTTAAACGTTGGTGTTACTGCTGGTAATGTTTGATGCTCATCTTTGGGTTGTGGATGCCAAATGGTGTAAATAGCGACAGCAAAAATGACCAATGGTAGGGCTTTTTCGAGCCCATCACTGCTGATCAGGTTAACGATTAAAGTACCAGTGATTGCACCTATCAGGGTTGCAATAAAAGAAGCAATCCAAAAGCGTGGTGAAAAAAGATTCTTTTTGTAATACGTCCATGCTGCCGTTGCTGAGGCAAAGCTAGCAGCCAGTTTATTGGTACCTAGTGCAATATGCGGTGGTAAACCTAGTGACAGCAAAGCGGGTACTGTCAACATGCCACCACCACCGGCAACAGCATCAATAAATCCAGCAGCTAGGGCAACGACGCCAAGTATCAATAAGGTACTTGGCTCTATCATCTCTATCATGGGTTATTCTTTTTGTTATCCATTTAGTTATATTCAATAACCCGTTTAAATGGGGGTAGTGAGTCTAACAGTGCTTTACCGTATCGACGGGTGATGATTCGACGATCAAGGATCACTACTCTACCAGAGTCTTGCTCTTTTCGCAGTAAACGCCCCGCTGATTGAATGAGCTTTTTACTCGCTTCTGGAACAGAAATTTGTAAGAAGGGGTTACCTCCACGGCTTTCAATATATTCGGCGTGTGCTTCTTCAACAGGTGAGGTCGGTACAGCAAACGGGATCTTAGTGATGATCAGGTTTGTCAGTAAATCGCCTGGTAAATCAAGCCCTTCAGAGAAACTGCCCGTACCAAACAAAATGCTTGGTTTACCTTTTTTACAGTTTTCTTTATGTTTTTTTAGGGTTTCATTACGTGATTCTTCCCCTTGAACCAAGAGTTCCCACTTATTTTTCTTTGCCAGTGCTCGTAGGGCATCTGCTACTTTATTCATCTGCCAGTACGATGAAAATAGTACGAGACTTGCCGTTTCACCTTCAAGGTATTCTGGCAGTATATCGATAAGTAAGTCAGTGAACGCTTCGGCTTGAGGTTCCATTTTTACAGCAGGAATAACTAACCGTGCATTATTTTGATAATCAAAAGGTGAAGCCAATGCTAAAAAGCGTGTGCCATCAGATTCTGAAATACCTGCTTGGCGACAAAAGAAGCTAAATTGATTTAAAGCGCGTAATGTTGCTGAAACTAAAATTGAACCCGCAGCACGACTCCAAAGTAGTTGATCGAGGCGATAACCCACTTCTAACGGTGATACTTCAATAATATAGTCATTCTCACGCTCAGGGCTTTTTTCTATCCAACGGGCTAATGGAGCGCCTTTTTTGCTATTCGGTTGCGCCATTAAGGTCCAAACTTTTTCAAGGTTTTCGACACGTTGTAAGTAAAAGCCAACTTCAGTAAGTGCTTGCTCACCAATTCGAGGGATAATTTCATTTTCTTTCGTCCGTTCTGAAATTAAATCTTGGATTTTCCCCAATGATTGCATGACTTTCTTACTGGCTTCTTTACAGCCTTTGGCTTCCTCTTCTAGCCATTGCGGTAATTCACCGTGTTCAAAACGGTAGACCCCATCTTTATTGAAGATAGTGGGATCAATATTGTTCGCAATTTGGCTGAGAGTCGGGATCAAATGCTGGATATTATCCTGTATTGCGTTTTGGAAGCGATTTGCTTTCTGATAATCCGCTAATTCAGCGTATTTACTGACGTTTTGATTCAGTTTTTCTAACCAGTTAGCCGCGCCTTTTAAACTTGCAGAGGCAGATGAGAAATCTCGTGCCACTTGCGGTAAGTGGTGGGCTTCGTCAATCACATAAATAGTTTGCTCTGGCTCTGGCAAAATAACGCCACCGCCCAGTTCAATATCAGCCATTAATAAGGCGTGGTTAGCCACAATCACATCGGCCTTATCTAGATGCTCACGAGCTTTTGCAAATGGACAAGTGCGGTGCTTTGGCATGCCGGCATGGCAACTGTGTTTATCCGCCATAATTTGCATCCAAACACGATCTGGAATTGTGGTTGGCCAACTATCACGATCGCCATCCCACTTGTTTTGCTCAGATGCTTTAAGCATGCGCTTAAGAAGCTCAAGATCGGATTTCTTCGGCTTTTCCTCCCACATAGCAAGTTGCGGATCACCATCAGGTGAACAACAAGCTTCAAGCTTGTGGTTACAACAATAGCGCTGACGTCCTTTCGCCAGAATAAAGCTAAATTCCTTGGGAAAAATTTGATTAAACAGCGGTAGATCTTTGTTAATCAACTGCTCTTGTAGCGCAACAGTCGCCGTTGAGATCAATAATTTTTTATTGTTAAACAGCGCAAAGGGGATGCCACCAAGTAAATAAGATAATGACTTACCAATCCCTGTGCCTGCTTCTGCAACGAGCATTCTATTTTTCTTGTGGTATTCCCCTGCCAATGTTTTCGCAATTTCTGATACCAAATAATTCTGTGCGCGACGAGGGATGAAGTTGTCTAGTTGTTTTCCTAGATTCTCGTAACACTGTTTGATATCGGTTTTTACTTGGCTGTGTAGCATGGTTGAAACTTCATAATGGCAAGAGCCGCCATTGTAGCATGAAGTAGTAAAGCACAAAGGCATTAACTTTCACTAGTTAGTTTATAGCCAATAAAGATGCTCACTTAGTTTCTTATGCTGATTGCAGAGATCTGGATGGATTTGTCTGTTTTTTATTATGCCAGCATCAAATCCAAACTAGCTTAAAGGTGATTATCACGGAGATGCTTGGGTGATTAGAGAGAATAACCGAGCATAAATGAGAAAGTTATTGTGGAACTGATCACGATTCTGAATACATGTATGCAATATTAAATACCATAAATGTCGGTTGACAATGATCGTTCGATCAAGATGTTTTTTAAAGTTAAATGTACTTATTTGCTTTTATTAATTATGCATTGGCAGTTTTTTATTCTGTTTGTTTACACTTTTTAATAGTTTAAATAACGCAAAATATGCTATTTAAGAGTGTATATTATTTGTGGTTTAAATTTGTAACTGATTGAAAAGTAATGCTGTTTTATGTTTTTTTATGTTTAATTTAGAAAATTTGACATAAAGAATGAACTTCTGTCAGGATGTGTGCCACGAACACTAACTCCTTGTTATTTTAGTTTTTTATTTTTAGAACTGGTGTGTAACAAGGAGAATATAAACAGGAGTGCCGGGAATGGTTCTCCATAAATAAGATAAAGAAAGGCAGTGGATTTATCATGAAAAAAACTCTTCTAGCTCTTGCTGTAGTTGCAGCTGGTTCAGCAAACGCAGGCATCAACCTATACGACGCAAACGGTGTTAAAGTAGACCTATCTGGTGCTGCTGAAGTTCAATACCACCACGGTTACGATAAAGGTTCTAAAGGTGATATCCGTCTTGATGATGGTGATTTAGCATTTGATGCATCTGTAGCAATCTCTCAACAACTAAATGCACTAGCAAAAATTAGTTTTGAGTACGAAAACGAAGATGGTGACGCAGACGGTAGCCGTGTTAAGAACTACGAGTTATGGGCTGGTTTTGGTGGTGACTTCGGTACACTGACTTTCGGTCGTCAATTCTTAGTATTTGATGATGTTGGTATCGGCATGGACTACGAAGCGGGTATTGGTCTATCTCAAGCTAACAAAAACACACTAGATGCAGCGACAAACTTTGATAATATCGCTAAGTACACTTACGACAACGGTATGTTCTACGCAGGTGTTTCTCACAAGTTTGATGATTCAGCTAAAGGGACTAAAGATAATTCAATCACTGATGGTCGTTTAGGTTTCCGCGCAGCTGGTCTTGATGCACGTGTTTACTACATCGATTACGCTGCTGGTGAGCAAATTTGGAACCTAGAAGCAGAATACGCACTTAATTCTCTAGTTCTTGCTGCTTCTTATGGTCAAGGTGAAGTTGATCATGTTCAAGGTAAAGCAACACAGCTTTCTCTAGCAGGTGCTTACACTCTAGATAAAACAACGTTTGCTCTAGGTTACAACCACATCACTGATGATCTACGCACAGCGAACCACGCTAAAGTTGATTTCGATAACGTATACGCGAACGTAACTCAACAGCTACATAGTAATGTTAAAGTTTACGCTGAGCTAGGTTGGTTAGAAGCTAACCACCACGATTATGATTACGACCTAAACTACACTGCAGGTCTAGAAGTTAAATTCTAATATTAGAATTAACAGTTAAGAAGCCGCCGCTTTTGGCGGCTTTTTTATTATTTAATTAAGTCGTTTCTATAACGATTATGGTTTGTGATCATTATCGACATGGCTTAATACGTATTATTAGGGATATATAATGAAGAAAATCTTATTGTTCGCGGCATTATTTTCTGGCGCTGTTAATGCGGCAACACTATCGGTAGGGAATAATCTTGAGCTGTTGGTTGTTGATGGTAAGGAAGTAAAATCAGGTCGTTTTTCGCATGCTGAAAGCGTTGAATTATCTGAAGGTAAACATCAAGTAGTTGTTCGCTTTGATGGTGAAGTAAAGCGGGGCTCAAAGAAAGTCATTTATACAACGCGTCCATATCTGTTTGATGTCAATATGACTTCGCAAGATGCAGAAATCACTTTGCCACGTTTAACCACTGAATCACAAGCGAAAGCATACTTTGCACGTGATCCTCTGTGGACACTTGAAACAGCGACAGGTGTAACAACATTATCTGCGGTTGAATTGATTGGTGATGGTTTAGGTGCCTACAGTGATATTCCTGCACTTGTGGCTGAATACAATAAAAAGAATGGCATCATCATTGAAAATGGTAACCCGGTTGATTTACAGAAAACCGTGGTTGAAGTTGATGATAAAACAGGAAAAGTTCAAATTACAGGCGATGCGTTAACGCAATTAAAGCTGTGGTATAGCAAGGCATCACAGGAAGAGAAAAAAACATTTAAAATTTGGATGGCTGAGCACGACTTTAGTTAAGCGTTGGGTATTTCAATAAAAAACAAAGGGCAGCGATATTCGCTGCCCTTTGCTTATATTATTGGCAATTAATTATGGTGATAACGACTGTGTTCGCGGCAGGCTTTACAACGTGGCTGTGCAGGATCTTGTTCTAAATCGCTAAATTCGATCTCTTCTTCACAATCAGTACATAATCCATACATACCAAGCTTGAAAGAACAAACTGCAGCATCAACTTTTTCAAGGCGCATTGCAGTGTCAAACAGGGCAGGAATGAATGACGCTTTAGCCATAGCAATAAGATCATTGAGCTCAGCGTTTTGAATTTTTTCTGGATCGGTTACTAGGCTATTGAGCAGAATTTTATTTTTTAATTCTTCCGCTAGGGTTGAAAACTCAGTGTTTAGCGGGCTCTGTAATTGTTGATAATTCATGTCTACCATTGCCGTAATGATTGATTCAATAGGGGAAATTAAACATCACTGTCGTTATTTATGGAAATCGATACAGAACTAGGCATAAGCGAAAAAATCCAAATATCAGCTTAGTTTTCTAGTCTTTTTTTAGTTTAGGCGATATACCTATAAGGGTTGTGATTTGAATCAAGTCTTTGTGTAAATCTGACTAAATACCCTTATTTTCTTTCGGTTTTTGCCAAAAAAATTATCAGATAAAATAATTTAGCAACAAAGTTGTATAAAAATTAACAACCCAAGTATCTGGTAAAAAGTATTGTCAATTATCTTAAATAAGGAAGTAGAGATGGATCATGAATTTAAAGACCCGTATAGCGCAAAATATTTCTTTGGTTTGCTGGCTGTTTTAGCTTTGCCTACGTTGCCCGCGATACTGACCTCATTTGATCTTTTAGTAGGTTAAAACGTTGGATCTGATGTTATTGACGATATGCATATCCATTATTTTGATTTATAAGGCTTAATCATCGCTATACTAAAGTTGTGTCTTGCTTCAATATGGAGGTTGCAATGAATACAAGGAATAGCGTCATAATGCGACAGCACGTTGATTTCAAAACCAGAATTGTTTCCTCTTTATATGTTTCAGTGGGGGCGATTAGTGTGGTTCTTGGTGTTCTAGGGATTTTTTTACCCTTGTTACCGACTACACCATTTTTATTGTTAGCCAGTGCTTGTTTTATGCGTGGATCGCCACGGTTAAATCGCTGGCTACATCAACATCCTACCTTTGGACCAATATTAAATAATTGGCATCAACACCGAGCAGTTTCTTCTACTGTTAAACGTCGTGGTAATATTATGATTGTTTGCAGTTTTTTATTTTCTATCGTGATCGTTCCACTATGGTGGCATAAAGTTATGTTGCTTGTGATGGCTGCGGTTCTGCTTTTCTTTTTTAATCGCTTAATGGTTATTGATAAACCAAGCGAGAGCACGTTTGTTGCTGAGGCAAAAGAAAAACAATAAACTGCATTAATAACTCATGGCGGGTCATATTGCGTTTTCACCGTCTGAGTTAATGACTGCGCTTAACTGTAAAGGCGTTGTATTTCTATCATGTGATACTTATTAGTATTGTGAAGGCACGGAAACGATTATGAACCAAGATACAATCAACCTGATTTCAAATAGCATTAAATCAATTCAAGATTACCCAAAACCAGGGATCTTATTCCGTGATGTGACGAGCTTGATGGAACAACCTGAAGCATACCGTGCAACCATTGATGTTTTAGTTGAAAAGTATAAAGATCAAGGTATTACAAAAATCATTGGTACAGAAGCGCGTGGTTTTCTGTTTGGTGCGCCATTAGCGTTAGCACTAGGTGTCGGTTTTGTGCCTGTACGTAAGCCAGGCAAATTACCTCGTGAAGTGATTGCTGAAAGCTATGAGCTTGAATACGGTAAAGATACCTTAGAAATTCATAAAGATGCGATTTCTGAAGGCGATCGTGTACTACTGGTTGACGATTTGCTAGCAACAGGCGGTACGATTGAAGCGACAACTAACTTAGTACGTCGTCTTGGCGGTACTGTTGAAGATGCGGCATTTGTTATTAACTTGCCTGATATTGGTGGTGAAGCGCGTCTACAAGGTCTTGGTCTGAACGTATTTTCTATTTGTGATTTCCCAGGTCACTAATACGTCAATTGAGTTTAATTAGCAGTGAGTAAGTATTTGGCTTACTTGCTGTTAATTTGCTTAATCATTACTCGCTCAATAATCTCTTCTCTCGCTCAAAAATCCGCAATATGCTAGCATTAACACGTATTTCAGTGTCTGCATGCAATGCCTTGCTATTTCGTTTATTTTCTTAGAATACCTTTATTTTTTATCTGCAAATAATTGGTTAAGTGAATAAAAGAAATAGAGGCGAGTGGTGTTATAAGACGCTGTCTAGATAGAGTAAGGTAGTTATTAATGAGTTATCAGGTTCTGGCCCGAAAATGGCGTCCATCTCAGTTTTCTGATGTGGTCGGTCAGTCACATGTGTTGACAGCCTTAGGCAATGCGTTAACGCAAAATCGCCTTCATCATGCATATTTATTTAGTGGAACTCGCGGTGTGGGTAAGACCACTATCGCGCGTATTTTCGCTAAAGGATTAAACTGTGAAGAAGGGATCACAGCAACACCATGTGGTAAGTGTGCAACCTGTCGTGAAATCGATGAAGGTCGCTTTGTTGACTTATTAGAGATCGATGCAGCTTCTCGTACCAAGGTAGAAGATACCCGTGAACTGCTTGATAACGTTCAGTACAAACCTGCACGTGGGCGTTTTAAAGTGTACCTTATTGATGAGGTGCACATGTTATCTCGTCATAGTTTCAATGCCTTACTAAAAACATTAGAAGAGCCGCCTGAGTACGTTAAGTTTATTTTAGCGACAACGGATCCACAGAAATTACCAGTCACTATTCTATCTCGCTGTTTACAGTTTCATTTAAAGCATTTAGATCACCAACAGATCCAAGAGCAATTAGCAAAAGTATTGACGGAAGAAAAAGTCGAATATGAAGCAAAAGCATTGGGTTTATTAGCACGTGCCGCTGAAGGCAGTATGCGTGATGCGTTAAGTTTAACGGATCAGGCAATTGCGTTAGGTAATGGTCAAGTTGGTGCTGACAATGTCGCTGCGATGCTGGGTACATTAAATACAGACCAAGCGTTATTCTTGCTTGAAGCTGTGGCGAAATCTGATGCAAATATTGCGATGGACACACTACAACAGCTCGCCAATGTAGGTGTTGAGTGGGATAGCTTACTACGTGAATTAGCGAGTCAATTACACCGTGTTGCAATGTATCAAGCCTTGCCTGCAAGCCTAGATGAAGCGTTACCTGATGCTGAACGTGTAAGCTTGTTAAGCCAAGTGATGACACCACAAGATGTTCAATTGTGTTATCAAATTGCGCTGCAAGGTCGTCAGGATTTAGGCTATGCACCGGATGGTCGTACAGGTCTTGAGATGGTCCTACTACGTATGTTGGCATTTCGACCTGTAGCATCAACAGGTATTCAGCCTCAAGCAATTGCGGTTCCTAGTGCGCAGCCGACAACGCCAGTTCCTGCCGTAACCCCTGCTGGGCAAGGTGTTTCTCGGGTACAAGCTCTAAAAGCACAAATGCAAGCGAGTCATACTGAAGCAGCACCTCAAGTTGCCCCTGTTGCTCAGCCAACAGTACAACAACAGGTTCCACCAATGCAGCCAAGTGAACCTGTAGCACCACCAATGCAAGAGATGCCACCTGTTGCGCCAAGCCATGACGTTTCAATGCCGCCTGCTGCACCAATGAATACGCCTGCGCCACAAACTACTGAGGCTCCCGCTCGTGGTGCATCAGCTGCAAGTGGCTTATTGGCAGCAAGAAATCGACTACGCAGTCAAAAACGTGGTCAAGAAGAGATGCCAGGTCAAACAGTAAAAAAGGCCCCAACGACGTCAGCTAAAAAAGTCACATCGTCAGTGTTAGATCGCGTTGCCAGCAAGCAAAAAGCGATGCCTGTAAGTGCTCAACATGTGATGCCGACGTCGAATGTAGCTACTCAACAACAGGTAGCAGAAGATCAAGAATACCGTTGGAAACCAACGGCAAAGCCAGAACATGAACAGCTGAAAAAGGTTGATGTTGCACCACGCGTTTTAAAGAAAGCACTGGAGCACGAAAAAACACCTGAAATGACAAAAATACTTGTCAATGAAGCAGCAAATCAGGATAGTTGGGCAAACTTAGTGACACAGCTAGATGTGGGTAAATTGATCCAACAGCTAGCATTGAACTCTTCTTTTGAGCAGCAAGGTGAGCAGATCACCTTACATCTTCGTGCCGCGCAACAGCATTTAAATGGT
The DNA here is from genome assembly GCF_009873615.1 of Photobacterium lucens. Classification (GTDB taxonomy): domain Bacteria; phylum Pseudomonadota; class Gammaproteobacteria; order Enterobacterales; family Vibrionaceae; genus Photobacterium; species Photobacterium lucens. The sequence goes on along the minus strand of NZ_SSMG01000081.1, from coordinate 1,254 downwards.
GAGCGTGCCAAAGAGCAATTAAGTAGTGCATTAAGTACCGTATTAGGACATCCAGTAGCGTTGAATATCGTACTGGGTGAAGAAGGAATAACACCGTTAGAATTACGTGAAGAGCTGTATCAACAGAAGTTGCTACATGCCAAGCAAAGCTTAGATAACGATCCGAATGTGATGTTTATCTGCCAGCGTTTTGCAGCACAACTTGATGAAGACAGTGTTCGACCAATTTAAAGGTTTTTAACCAGACCAAGATAGAGAGAGAAGAGATATGTTTGGTAAAGGTGGCATGGGTAACATGATGAAGCAGGCGCAACAAATGCAAGAGCGCATGCAGAAGATGCAAGAAGAAATTGCAAACATGGAAGTAACAGGTGAGTCTGGTGCTGGCCTTGTTAAAGTAACTATCACTGGTAGCCACAGCGTACGTCGTGTTGATATTGATGAAAGTCTAATGGAAGACGACAAAGACATGCTAGAAGATCTAATCGCTGCTGCATTTAACGATGCTGCACGTCGTATCGAAGAAGCACAAAAAGAGAAAATGGCAGCAGTAACTGGCGGTATGAACCTACCTGCTGGTTTTAAAATGCCATTCTAATTAATGCGTACCAGTCATTTACTGGAGCATTTAATGGAAGCCTTACGTTGTCTACCTGGGGTTGGTCCTAAGTCAGCACAGCGTATGGCTTTTAGTTTGCTACAGCGTAATCGCCAAGGCGGTTTACAACTTGCTGATGCCTTAAGTCAGGCAATGACTGAAATTGGTCATTGTCGTGATTGTCGAACTTTTACTGAAGATGATGTGTGCGCAATCTGCGATAACCCTCGTCGTCAGGAAAATGGTTTGATCTGTGTGGTGGAAAGCCCAGCTGATATTGTTGCTGTAGAAGCAACAGGGCAGTTTTCAGGTCGTTATTTTGTGTTGATGGGGCACCTATCACCACTTGATGGGATTGGTCCTTCAGATATCGGTTTAGATCGGTTAGAAGAGCGACTACAGCAAGAAACGATCAGTGAATTAATTCTAGCGACTAACCCAACGGTAGAAGGGGAAGCAACAGCACATTACATTGCTGAGCTTTGCCATGAGTATGGTGTTCCTGCAAGCCGTATTGCCCACGGTGTGCCTGTCGGTGGTGAGTTAGAACTTGTTGATGGTACAACGTTATCGCACTCGTTAGCAGGACGACAGCGTTTATAATTGACCAATCAGATAAAGAAAAACCGCGCTGTTGAGCGCGGTTTTTTTATATC
>NZ_SSMG01000080.1 GCF_009873615.1 Photobacterium lucens | reverse complement strand
TTTGCGAACAAGGATTCATAAATTGTCAAATTGAAGGTTATGACCAATTAGTCAGCAATATGATGACACTGACTCTTGCTAAATATAGGGATATTATGAAGAAATCTAGCCAAACTTCAGTCATACGTCGTATGTACTCTGGTTTTGTGGTTATGGTTGCATTGTTTGTTTTAACCATTGTGCTCATGCTTGATGGAACAAACCGTATCCATAACCAGTTAACGACAGTAACCACTGACGCACTTCCTTTAGTCTCTATATCTAATAAAGTAAGCGTTAAACTTCTTGCTGCCGATAAAACCTTTAAAGACTTTCTTACCAGCCAAGATCCGGCTGCAATGCAAACTTATGAAGCCGATTTTCATAAAGCAACAAAAGAGTTTGCCTCAGCTCGCCAAGAATTAGTGGCAATTGCCGAAAGTAACCCAGAGCTAACTAACTACATCAAAGCACTGACAGATCTTGAGCAACGTTATTTTGCTGAAGCACAAATTGCGATGCAAAACTATCGCACCCAAATGCTAGCGGGTGATGAACGTCAACAATCAGCTCGCCGTTTCCAACGCCTACAAGCCGAACTCAGTATCGGTATGAAAGAATACATTAACGAACAAGATAATATGGCCGTTAAAATGATGGCTAAAAACTTCTTCGTTAAGTTAAAAGAAACAGAAACCATTACCTCTGATGCGCTAGCGACAGATGACATCAGTAAAATTGAAGAAGCCATTAAACAAAACAAACGTAGTGTTAACCACCTTGCTAACGCTTTTCGTAGCTTAACTACCCTACTTTCAGGATTAAAAGACTCATTCGGTAAGTCGATTAATCAATATACCCTCGATATTGGTAAGAAAGGTGGTGTACTGGATCAACACTACGAATACATTGAAGCGAAAACCCGTTTATATGACAACATCGCAACGTTAACGAAAGAAGTTAACCAAGCAATGTCGATCCTTGAGCAATTTAACCAGCAAGCCACTAATCAAATGGATCAAGCGATCCAAACCGCTGATCGCACTTACAGCCAAGGCATTACCAAAGCTGTATGTATTGGAATAATTGTCATTTTACTTGCTATTTCCATTGGTTGGTATTTAGCACGCAGTGTTCGTCGTCCATTAGTATCCATGCTCAAAACGCTAGAATCGTTAACTGATGGCGATATGACGCAGCGTACCGAGCGTTCACAATTTATTGAATTTAATAAATTAAGCCATCACATCAATACGCTTGCTGGTAACTTGCAACAAATCCTAAGTCAGCTAAGCCAAGCATCGGAAGATTTAACCAAAGTAGCCGCTGAAAACCAAAGTACAACAGCATTGGCTAAACAACGCTTAAACGATCAACGTGAGCAAACAGTGTCTGTCGCAACCGCAATGACAGAAATGGAGCATTCGGTCACTGACGTTTCTCAAAGCGCACAAAACACCATGGAACGTGTTCATGAGGTTGAGCGAGCATCCGCAACAGGTCGTGAAGTGATGAGTAAAAACATCAATATTGCCCATCAACTTTCAACCCGTTTAGATGACTCAGTCACAGCCGTTGCAGATCTACAACAAATGAGTAGCAATATTGGCTCTATTTTAGATGTGATCCGTAATATCGCCGATCAAACCAACCTACTCGCACTTAACGCTGCAATTGAAGCGGCACGTGCTGGCGATCAAGGTCGTGGTTTTGCGGTGGTTGCCGATGAAGTACGTGTGCTGGCTAAACGTACCACTGATTCAACCTCTGAAATAGAATCCATGATCCAAAATCTACAAAGCAGTTCAGGCCAGGCAATGGAAATGATGCAAAGCTGCGTAACTGAAATGGACAACAGTATCAATCAAGCCTCTGATGCCAACAGTGCAATGGAAGAGATCCAAGCGATTATCATTGAAATTAGCCAAATGAGTAGCCAAATTGCGCAATCTGCCGAAGAGCAACGCACAACAACGGCAGATATTGCTCGCAGCCTAGAAGATATCAGCCATATTGCTGATACCAACTACACGGCAATGGAAGAAGTGGCAGAAGCCAGCTCGATGCTTGATACACTGGCTACCGAGCAAAACCAATTGGTACATAAATTTAAGCTATAACGTTATAAACAAATAACCATAGCGATATACAATGCAAAGCCGATCATCCGATCGGCTTTTCTATCTCTGCAACATGGCTTGTTTTTATTCGTCGACGAAAAGAGAACTTGAGTGAAATAAACATTGCAGCAAAAACAATCAAGCCAGCTCCTATCCACTGAATGCTATCGAACCTTTCCCCTAACCACCAATGAGCAAATAAACCACCAAACACTGGCTCAAGCCCTAGTAAAAATGAAACTTGAGTTGGATTGGTATGTTTCACACCATAGTTTTGAATATAAAAAGCAAACAAAGTACAAAACACCACGAGATAACTCACATATAGCCAAAAATTAATCGTGTTCGGTAAAACATACTGCTCACTAGGCACAACTAAAAACAGCAAAACAATGCAAACTAAGGTCACTACAGATGATTGAATAAAAGTCGCTAATAGTGGCTCACATTGTTGTTTTTCCATTTTCTTTTTTGTCATCACAACAAATGCAGCTCGGCATAATGCCGCCAATAAAATTAACCCATCTCCCATATTAAATTGCAGTTCTGTCAGGTTTTCCCCTACCAGCAAACCCACACCACAAATAGCAATCAGGGCGGCAAAGAGTTCTTTAAAGGCAATGGCATGACGATTAACAAACGCATCCACAAGTGGCGTGAAGATAATAAATAAGCTAATTAAAAAAGCTGCATTAGAAGCGGTGGTATAATAAACACCATACGTTTCAGCGAGATAAATAATACTTAATATCACTCCTGTTGGTGCCAATTGCCAGTACGTTTGCCACCGCCACTGCTTGATAATCAGTGGCAACATCAGCATTAAAGTAAGGCAAAATCGGATCACTAAGAACAGTAATACGCTGGTGTACAGCATGGTTTCTTTGGCGATGCCGTAACTGGTTCCCCAAAAAGCCGCCACGGCTAATAGCCCAAAGATTGCGATCATGCGGTGCTTTTGCCCTACGTCGAATGTTTGCCAGATCTGCGCCATATTCTTTCTCCTACATCATTTAAGTTGTAATCGAAATGTTATATGTTTGACTGATAGTTGATAATCCACACTCTAAGCAAAGGATTTGTGACTGATGGACAAAAATAAAATCATTCAGCTTCTACCTGATCTCGCAGCCTTTGTCACCGTTGCTGAATCAGACAGTTTCAGTGCTGCGGCAAAAAAGCTGGGCATGACACCATCCGGCATTAGCCGACAGATCAGCCGATTAGAAAAAGAGCTTCAAGTACAGCTGATCAAACGCAGTACACGTAGCCAATCACTGACACTTGCTGGGCAAGAAGCCTATCAATACGGTAAGAATATCCTGCAAAATGCGCAGGATGTCATGAACCTAGCAGGTAACCAAGCTCAAGAAGTGGAAGGACAACTCACCATAGCGGCACCAAAAGCATTTTGTCGCCAAGTCCTCCAGCCTTTACTGCTGATCTTTGTAGAACAACATCCAAAAATTAAGTTAAAGATCCAAGTGACGGATAAGCCGATGGATCCTATCTATCACGATGTCGATGTGGTTTTTAAACTCACCAATAAACCACAAGCTAACTTGGTTGCGAAAAACTTAGCTACTAACCATCTTGTCTTGTGTGCATCGCCACACTATCTCGCTCAGCGAGGTATGCCACAACATCCAAAGCAATTGGTCGATCATGATTGTATTTATCTTGGAGAAACCATTGTCGATAACCAATGGCGTTTTAAAACAGACAATGAGCAAGTCATGGTAACCGTTAACGGTCGTTATATTGCTAACCATACTGAAATGCGATTAGAAGCAGCACTGAATCATTTGGGTATTGCTGTATTGCCTTTTTTTGTGGCTAAGAAAGCCATCGAGTCAGGTGCATTAACCCCCGTATTGCCACATTGGGTATTACTCGATAATTACCAAGGCGAAGTCTTTATGCAGTATCTTCCCAACCTCAATATGTCTTATCGTCAAAGAGCTTTTATTGATTTTATAACTGAGCAATTTACTTATGCTGAAAATAAATCATTAATGAATGCAATTAATGGCTTGTAACACCTTATCGATTCACGTAAGTTGGTTTTAATGCTCAATAAATAGGCAACTTATGAACTACTCAACTATCTACACTTGGCTCCTCAATACGCTACTGCCATCCGGCCGGTAGTCTATTGCTATCTGGCTGTGAGTAATGCTCAGCCAGTGACCTACCGCATTTCTCGCAGTCTTTCTATTAACATTCAGCGAGAAATAATATGACACCATCAACCCAAGATAACCCCACAGAAAATAATAAATCCTCCTACTCTGATATCAATAAAGGCATCATTTTTGCGCTAATTGGTACGGCCTTATTTTCCATCAAACCTGTCTTTATTAAGCTTGCCTACCAGTTTGGGGGCGATGCCATCTCGATTATGACGCTACGTGCCATTAGTTCCGTCCCTATCTATATCATTATGATGTTCTGGTTACTGAGAAAGGCAGAGCATAGAGCCAACTTCAAACACTATGGCTTAGCTGCCAGTGCTGTGGGCATTCTTGGTTACTATTTGGCGTCATATTTAGATATTGCCGCTATGGCGTATATCAGTGCGCAATTAGAACGACTATTGATCTTTTTATTCCCAAGTTTTGTCGTGTTAATTAGCTGGATTGTTTTAAAACAAGTACCCGTTAAAGGGACTTTTAAAGCGATTTTTCTTGGTTATATCGGCGTTGCGTTAATTGTTTTTCATGACATAAACAATATCGGCAATAACGTTTTATTAGGAAGTGGATTGGCAGTGGCTTCTGCTTTTGTCTTTGCTTGTTATTTAATTATGAGCAAAAAGTTAATTAGCCAAATGGGAAGCCAGCTTTTTACTTGTATTGGTATGGGATCTGCTGGGATCGTTATTTTGATTCAAAGTCAGTGGCAAGGCATCAATGTGATCACATTGGATCCAAGGTTAATAGGATTAGGGATCGCTCTTGGGATCTTCTGTACCGTCTTGCCCTCTTTCTTTGTTGCTGCAGCGATGCAGAAACTCACCCCATCTCAGTTAAGTTTAACCAGTAATGTAGGGCCTGCAATAACCGCTATTTTTGCTATTACTATCTTAAACGAGCCTTTTACTTGGTTTCACGCTGTTGGCATGGTGTTTGTGGTGTATTCCGTCGTTAGCATGAAGAAAAGAGAGTAATGATACAGATATTTTTACTCTATTGCTGTGATCCTTTTCGTCTTTGGCTAACTTGGCAAACGATTGCATTTTATTTCAACAAACAAACTCATTGGTGGTTTAATGACCTTTACTTAACTATGAGATGCTTTTAGAATCGGGCAAATTTTTTGGTAGGGAAACAAAATGACAACATTAACGATTACTCGTCCTGATGATTGGCACGCACACTTACGTGATGGTGATGTATTAAAAGATACAGTAAGGGATATTAGCCGTTACATGGGCCGCGCGATTATCATGCCTAATTTGATCCCTCCTGTTACAGATACAGAATCTGCTTTAGCTTACCGTGAGCGCATCCTAGATGCTCAACCTAACCCAACTTTCTCACCTCTTATGGTTATCTACCTAACAGATAACACATCAGCTGAAGAAATTAAGAAAGCAAAAGCGTCTGGTCATATCTATGCTGCAAAGCTTTACCCAGCAGGTGCAACCACTAACTCTGATTCAGGCGTAACATCGATTGATAAAATTCGCCCTGCGTTAGTCGCAATGCAAGAAGTGGGTATGCCACTGCTTATTCATGGTGAAGTGACTCATGATCATGTTGATATTTTCGACCGTGAGAAAACCTTCCTTGATACCGTGCTTGGTCCTATCGTTGAAGAATTCACATCACTAAAAATTGTACTTGAACATATCACCACAGCAGATGCGGTGAAGTTCGTACAAAATGCTGGTGACAACGTAGCTGCAACTATTACGGCTCACCACTTAATGTTTAACCGTAACCACATGTTAGTTGGCGGCATTCGCCCACACTTCTACTGTTTACCTATCCTTAAGCGTAATATCCACCAGCAAGCATTAGTTGATGCGGCAACCAGTGGTAGCAAGAAGTTCTTCTTAGGTACAGATACTGCGCCACATGCTAAAGGTCGTAAAGAAGCAGCTTGTGGTTGTGCTGGTTCTTACACAGCTCACGCAGCTATCGAGCTTTATGCAGAAGTATTTGAACAAGCGAATGCATTAGATAAGCTAGAAGGCTTTGCAAGTTTCAATGGCCCTGATTTCTACGGTCTTCCACGTAATACTGATACTATTACACTGGTAAAAGAATCATGGACGGTTGCTGAAGAAATGCAATTTGGTAACGACACAGTTGTACCAATTAAAGCTGGCGAAACCATGAGCTGGAAAGTGAACGCTTAATCGCTCACAAAAGAGAATAAAAGAAAGGCTTCCGTTTGGAAGCCTTTTTGTTTCTTCGTGTTTCGCTTTCTTGTTAACTAAACAGACTGTTATGCCGTTTGTTTACTTGGCACTTTTAATTTATGGAACAAGCGATATAACACAGGTACCACAATCAAGGTTAATACCGTGGCAAAGCTCAAACCAAACATGATGGTAACTGCCATTGGCTTAAAGAACACATCGGGTAACAGCGGGATCATACCTAACACAGTAGTGATTGCCGCCATACAGACAGGGCGCACACGACTTACCGCTGCATCCACTACCGCTTGGTATTTTTCCTTACCGCTTGCTATCTCAATTTCAATTTGATCGAGCAGAACAATACCATTTTTCACCAGCATTCCCGATAAGCTTAAGAAACCAAGCAATGCCATGAAACCAAATGGGGTATTTAATAGCAGCAAACCTAAGGTCACACCAATGATTGCTAATGGCACTGTTGCCCACACAATCAAAGCTTCTTTAACCTTATTAAATAGGAAGATAGTGATAAGGAACATCGCTAAATAACCCATTGGCATAGTTTGGAACAGTGACGCTTGCGCATCTGCTGATGACTCATACTCGCCCCCCCACTCCAAGCTATAACCTTCTGGTAATTCAATCGCAGCAATCGCGGGCATAATACGCTTTTGTACTGTCGCTGCGGTTTCTTCACCAATAGGATCAGGATCTGCCATCACCGTTAATACACGTTTGCGGTTTTTACGTACCACTAACGGATCTTCCCAGCGTACATTCACATCTAACACGACTTGTTGCAATGGAATATAACCTTGGATCGCAGGGCTCCAAATCTTCATCCCTTCAATTGTACTGATATCTACACGCTCTTCTTCCGGTAAACGTGCCACAATTGGCATTAAGTTAGTGCCTTCACGATATAAACCTATGTTGATCCCTGAGAATGCCATTTGCAGCAACTCATCAACATCTTTCTTCGTAATACCATAGACATAATGACCCCACGAGGTGCTAGCCTCCAATATCGTGGGTTAGCTTAAAGCCAGAGCCATAATTAGTGTGAC
>NZ_SSMG01000079.1 GCF_009873615.1 Photobacterium lucens | reverse complement strand
TTCAGATTCATTTGATATTGATTTTGATAATTCTTTAGATAAAAGCAAAGTTCTATCTAAAGATCAAATTGGTTATCGTTCAGTACATTATGTATGCACTTTAGGACAAGGAAGGTCTAATTTACCTGAGTATTTAGAACTAGGTGAATTAAAATTTGAAGTCCAAGTCAGAACAATACTTCAACATGCTTGGGCTGAATTAGCTCACGATAGCAGCTATAAATTTTCTGGTACATTACCACCAGAGATAGAGCGAAAATTATATCTATATGCAGGTATGCTAGAAATAGCAGACAAAGGTTTTGACGAAATATCAGCACAAATTGATTCATATAAGAAGTCTGTTGATGAAAAGTCAAAAGCAGGTGATTATTCAATTTCAATTGACTCCATAAGCTTAAATGAGTTTTTTAATTCTTGGGCTAGTAAAAATAATATCAATATTAAAAGCCCACCTAAAAATACAAGTGAATTAATTCAAGAATTAAGTTTATTTGGAATTAAAACATTAGCCGAATTAAAC
>NZ_SSMG01000078.1 GCF_009873615.1 Photobacterium lucens | reverse complement strand
CTGACTCCGATTGAATATCGAAATCAGGCCTTACAAGCCGCTTAACCGAAATGTCCAACTTTATGGGGTCACATCATGATATCGGCTTTGTTATTTTTTGGGAAAGCACATAGCCAGAAAAGTTATAAAAAATAATGTTGGTATTGTGCGTAAATATTTTCACCAAGGTAGTGTGGCACTTTAAAAGAGTGGTCATCAATACTTAAAAAACTGTAGATGTCGTCTAGTTCATCTTCTTCTTTTAAAGAAATTGCAACCATTTTCCAGAGTTGCAGTTCGTGAGCAGGAGGAATCTTAGCAATAAATTTTTCGTTAGCACCTAGCGTGATATTTAATGTAGCCATATTAATATCCTTATCCTTGTTATTTTATGGTGTAAGAAGAATAGTAATTAGATGCTTATTAGCAATTATTTATACCTATAGCGTTATCGAGATCTCATTTTTTACTTTTCGTTATTTATTTCTAAGTGACTAATTTGCGTAAAAATGACAGCAAATAATTTAGACACATTATTCTTGGTTATTTATTGTTCGCGCTTTGCTCTAAAAATAAACGACAAAACGATATGATTGAACTCATGGCTTATTTGTCAGTCTGATGATGGCAAAGAAAAGCTTTTAATTAGATTGGGCATTATCGAATGTTGGGATCTATATTCGTATTATTTTAAGTTCACGCAACTGTGTGATTTGTATTAAGCAATAGAGAATGACTTCATGCATGAAGAAATGATTGGCTTAACCATTGCGGGTCTTGGGGTTTTAGGACTGAGTTGTCAATGGTTAGCATGGCGAATGAAATTGCCAGCGATTTTATTATTACTGATGGCGGGGCTGCTCATTGGTCCTGCGACAGGGCTATTTAATCCCAATATTTTATTTGGTGATTTGCTGTTTCCTTTAATTTCATTATCCGTTGCGGTCATTCTATTTGAAGGTAGTTTGACGCTTAATTTTGATGAAATTAAACATGTTAGGCGCAATGTAAAAAGTATTGTGACAGTCGGTGCAATCATTACATGGATGATCACCAGTGCTGCGACACACTATTTATTGGATTTTAGCTGGTCACTGGCATTACTGTTTGGCTCAATGACAGTCGTTACAGGGCCAACAGTAATTGTGCCGTTATTGCGCACAGTACGACCGCAAGCGAAATTGGCGAATATTCTGCGCTGGGAAGGGATTCTAATTGACCCAATCGGTGCGATTTTCGTGGTGATTGTGTATGAATTTATTGTTTCAAGCAGCACAGTACACAGTTTAGAAGTCTTCGGTTTAATGTTGCTGGTAGGGCTCGTTGTTGGCGGTGTTGCAGGTTGGTTACTGGCGCATATCTTACGTCGCCATTTATTACCTGAGTACCTACAACCATTTGCGGTATTAGCGCTAGTATTAGGTGTGTTTGCAGGCTCTAACGCACTCGAATCTGAAGCGGGTTTATTGGCTGTAACAGTAATGGGTATGTGGTTAGCCAATGCGAAGGATGTGAATATTCAGCATATTTTGCACTTTAAAGAAAACCTCACCATTTTATTAATTTCAGGTCTGTTTTTGATTTTGGCTTCACGCATTCAAATGACGGATTTTCATGCCCTAGGTTGGGGAGCATTAACACTGTTTGTGGTGATCCAGTTGGTTTCTCGTCCAGTGTCGATTCTCGTTTCAACTATGTTTAGCAAGTTGGAAATCAAAGAGAAATTATTCCTCGCTTGGGTGGCGCCAAGAGGTATTGTTGCCGCAGCGATTTCTGCATTATTTGCGTTAAAACTATCGAAAGACGGAGTGGAAGGTGCAGATCTTCTGGTGCCATTAACCTTTATGGTGATCATTGGTACCGTTGTACTGCAAAGTTTGACTGCACGCCCAATGGCTAAATTACTCGGTGTTGCAGAGCCATGTCCGAAAGGCTTCCTATTAGTAGGAGCTAATGACGTAGCGCGAAAAATTGCATTGGCACTGCAGAAGTACGATTGCCGTGTGGTACTGACGGATTCTAACTGGGACTACATTCGCGCAGCGCGTATGGCTGGATTAGAAACGTATTATGGTAATGCGGTATCAAGCCATGCAGATGAATATCTTGATGTGATTGGTATTGGTCACTTATTAGCAATTACGCCGGATAAACACTTTAATGCCGTAGCAACGATGCACTTTGAAAGTGATTTTGGCAGTCGTAATGTATTTCGCTTAAATGGTCGTCGCCATAATAGTGGCTTAGAGAAGCATTCAGCATCACAAGCGCACAGTGGTACAGCTTTGTTTGGTGAGGACATCAGTTATAAGAAATTAGCGAGCTTGATGAACCAAGGTGGTGAAATTAAGCACACTAAGTTGAGTGATAACTTTACGTTAGAAGACTACTACGCACAGTATAAATCGAGCCAATTGATCCCAATGTTTGCTGTTGATCCAAAAGGGTTCATTTATACCTATACGGTAAATGACGAATTTGTGGTGAAAGCAGGGTGGACGATTGTGTCATTAATTAAAGAAGTGAAACCGTTAGAAGAAGCAAAAACAAACGCTTAGAAAAGGCTTCACTACGATAAATATAAAGGCACGGTTAACGTGCCTTTTTTTATATTTGTTGTGTTACTATTTCGCGCTCAGTTAAATAAAATAATTGGTTTACCGTGAAACAAAAAATAAAAATGTTTATAAAAAATAAACATTTACTCTTCGATCTCGTTATTTCTCTTTTGTTAGTTATATTAACTACCACAGCAATGGGAGCCCATCATCGTAATTACCTGTTAACTATTGTGGTTTATTTTGTTGGCTTTGTGATTGCTGCGGGATATAAGCGTGTTAAATATGGGCTACTTGTACCACTGTTGGTTATTAGTTGGCTATATTTACCGGTAGGGATGATTTATGGTTCACCGAATATTGGCTCTGTCGCTTCCTTATTTGATACTAATAAGCAAGAAGCATGGGAATTTATTACCAATATTCCATCCGATGTTATTCCATGGTCTGTGAGTTTATTTGTTTTAATTGTTATTTTTTCTTTTAAAAAGACATCTTACCAATTAAAACATGACATCCCATTATTAATTGCTGTAGCACTGTTGTACTTCTCGCCATACCATCATTTCTTTGTTCGTGGCTATAAGTCTGTAACGGACTATTTTGTGCAAGAGAAAGCGTTAGAAGCCGCTTTTTCTCATAAAGTGAACTTAGCCATTGAGCAAGTAACCCCGAAATACCAGAACTATGTGTTAGTGATTGGCGAGAGTATGCGTCGTGATTACATGTCGCTTTATGGTTACCCAACGCAAACAACACCTTATTTAGATAAAGCGAATGGATTGTTTGTGAATGGCTATATTTCTACTGCGCCGAATACAACGACCTCATTGCCACGCACTTTATCGTTAAGCCAAGGGTTGACGTTTGAGCCAAATATCAATGTGATCAATTTGGCTAACAGTGCGGGGTTTAAAACCTATTGGTTATCTAACCAAGGCAAAATGGGGCGCTATGATACGCCGATTTCAAAGTTTGCAATTCTAAGCAATGAAACGCACTTTTTGAAAAATGGCAGTTTTAATGGCTCGATTAATTATCAAGACTCTGACTTATTACCTGTATTTAAACAAGCATTGTCAGAGAAAACGTCTGAGCATAAATTAATTGTGGTGCATTTAATGGGATCACATGCCAAGTTCTGTCGTCGAATTAAACACGATCAATTTAACTTAAAAGATAAACAGCTTTCTTGCTATTTAACGACTTATCGAGAATTTGATCAGCTAATGAAGAAGATGGTAGGGATCCTCAATGATAGTCAGCAATCTTATTCGCTGTTGTATTTTTCTGATCATGGCTTAAGTGATAGCCATAGCAAAGGTAAGCCGGTTTATTTAGTCCATGGTCCGGATCATAAATCGAATTATGAAGTGCCATTTTTTATCTTATCTAGCGATAGTCATCAGCATATATTGCTCAATAAACCCATGAGTGCTTATCACTTTTTATCGCTATTTTCAGATTGGACAGGGATCAGATCTAAAAAGCTAACACCGCTATCTATCGATCAAATTCACGATAAAAACATCAAAGTGTTTAACTATACCAAGATGGTTGATTTTAATGCGTTAGCCCCCGATCCTGCGGTAAAAATATAAAGCTAGTTTAGTGCGATAAGTGACAACAAAAAAGGCAGAGTACGTATTGTGCTCTGCCTTTTTTATTGAATGTCTGTTATTGAGTACAGCGCTTATAGCGAGACAAAAAACAAGATCAGCACTGGGACTAATAAACTTAAAATAAAGCCACTCACAATGGCGACAGGCACACAACGAATGCCGCCTGAGCTTTGGATAACAGGCAAAGTAAAGTCCATTGCGGTTGCGCCAGCATAACCTATCGCAGTGTTAGGGTAGCGCTGTATTAATAGCGGTATTAATACCAGCGCTAACATCTCTCGTAGTAATTCATTAAGCAGTGCTGCACCACCTAACACGCTACCTAAGCTATCACCAATTAAGATGCCTGCCAGTGAATACCAACCAAATCCAGATGCCATGGCTAAACCGTGGTTGATAGGTAAATCGAGCAGTAGTGCTGCGATAATACCACCACAAAAAGACGTCACAATCATCACGAGAGCAATGGTCGCCCCTTTCTTATTTAGCACGATTTGCTTGAGCGTCATGCCACTATTACGCAGCTGAATACCAATAAAGAACAGCAGTAGTAATAAAATAATCTCACTGGCTTGTGATACCCAAGATAGATCGATATTGAGTAATAACCCTAGCAACAAACCGCCAGCGACGACTAACACCAATTTAAGTGATTCAGCCATCATATGCAGGATAGGTAATTTATGTTGCTTATGATCCGATACGGTTGGCATAAAGCGATCGATCATTGGCAAAACAAACAGGTTACAAGTACTGATGCAGCCAAAAAAGGTCAGAGTGTAGAGCAAAATTTGGTTGAGGTTTTGGCTGAGATTATCGAGTCCTGCAAGGCTTAATCCCATTAATGCCAAGATCAATAAGACTAAACGACTGGTTTGGACATTAATAAAGTTAAGGATCTTCTTACTATGAACGGGTATGAGGTAACCAATCACAAGCGGTAAAAAGATCAGTAAAAATCCGGAGAACATAGTATTCCTAGCTAATGGGCAGTTGAGGTTAGTGAAGGATCATAGCGTGTAATCAATAACTTGTATGAGTAAAAAGCACCAGGAGATCGTTACAGATTGTAAAAGCTAAACGGTTTTTTTACTAAATTATCGCTGCAATATTAAGCCATTTTTTCAAAAAACACGCAATAAATATGGTGATGTATTAAGCGTTATGATTTGTTCATGAACGATTTAAATGCATGAAGTGACGTAAACATTGACTGATTATATTTGTATTAAGTTATTGATTTTATGTGGTTGTTTTTGTTGTTTTTGTTGTTTAGATTTAGTTTGAATCAGATCACTAAATAAAGCCGCAACATGCCATTATTTGCTAGCACATTCACAAACTGAATTATTTGATGTGATCAACTTAAAGTTAAGGGATTTATCTGGTTTTTTTTAGTAAATCTTTAACTAATACTTTGTCACAGTTAAGGGGCGAGGAAACAATGAAAAGTCGATGCTACTTTTGCAAAACAAGGAATGCTTCCGACAGCTCAGTTAGGTATCTGCGCTTTTTATTTAGCTAAGAATGTAAACGTTTCCACTTTGTAGGTCATCACTACAGCGTGAGAAACAATAATTAAAAATCAAATAAATCCAATAAATCAAGGCCTTACTCTGTATCCTACACCACAAGTAAGCGCTGTAGTTGCCATTATTAACGTGCTTTATAGCGGAGATTCTTATGTCTGACTCCAAACGTAATACCATAGGTAAATTCGGCTTATTGTCGATGACCTTTGCTGCGGTCTATAGCTTTAATAACGTCATCAATAACAATATTGAAATTGGTTTATCTTCATCGCCAATGTTCTTTATTGCTACTCTGTTCTACTTTGTCCCTTTCTGTTTGATCATTGCAGAATTTGTATCTCTTAATAAAAACTCTGAAGCTGGGGTTTATGCGTGGGTGAAAAGCTCACTGGGTGGTCGCTGGGCATTTATGGCAGCGTATACATACTGGTTTGTAAACTTATTCTTCTTTACCTCTTTATTACCACGCGTTATTGCCTATGCGTCTTATGCTTTCTTAGGTTATGAGTACATCTTTACTCCAACCACAACGACGATTTTAAGTATTGGTCTGTTTGCATTCGCCACTTACGTTTCAACCAATGGCGCGAAGATGTTAGGTCCAATTACATCAGTGACGTCATCGTTTATGTTGTTCTTAACCTTGTCTTACATGTGTCTTGCAGGTGCAGCTGTGATGGGCGGTATTCAACCTGCCGATCCAATCACGGTAGAGGCATTAACACCACAAATTAACTGGGCGTTCTTTGGTGTAACTGCATGGATCTTCATGGCAGCAGGTGGCGCAGAATCGGTATCGGTTTACGTTAACGACGTGAAAGGTGGTCATAAGTCGTTTGTGAAAGTGATTATTTTCGCAGGTCTATTTATCGGTGTGCTTTACTCAGTATCATCAATTTTGATCAACGTGTTCGTTGAGCGTGAAGCGCTGAAATTTACGGGTGGCTCAGTACAAGTCTTTGAAGGTATGGCGACTTACTTTGGCTTACCTGAAATGTGGGTGAATCGCTTTGTTGGTGTCGTGTCATTTACTGCAATGTTTGGTTCATTACTGATGTGGACAGCGACACCGGTGAAAATCTTCTTCTCTGAAATTCCAAAAGGCATTTTCGGTGAGAAAACCGTAAAACTAAATGAAAATGGTGTACCAGCACGTGCAGCATGGGCGCAGTTCTTTATCGTGATTCCACTACTAATCGTGCCTATGCTGGGTTCTGATACGGTACAAGATTTGATGAGTACTGTGATTAATATGACAGCTGCAGCTTCAATGTTACCGCCGTTGTTCATCATGCTAGCTTACTTAAATCTACGCTTGAAATTGGATCACCTAGAGCGTGACTTTAAGTTTGGCTCACGCATGACGGGTATTGCGATGGTGTCAGTGTTAATTGCTATCTTCACTGTGGGCTTCTTAGCGTCAACTTTCCCAACCGGTGCAGATATCATGACGATTATCTTCTACAACGTGGGTGGTATTGTGATTTTCCTTGGTTACGCATGGTGGAAATACAGCAAATACGAAAGATCACTAACGGTTGAAGAGCGTCAATTAGAAGCGAAAGCCGCAGTACAATAAGTGTAAAAATAACGCGTAATAACAACACTTAAAAACAGCCACTGACCAACATCAGTGGCTGTTTTCGTTGGTGTTGTTTAAATATTTTTTGATGTCACAAAGTCAATAAATAAAGTGTGATCAAGCAGTGTAATAGCAGCATATTTGATTGTTTGTGTAAGCGTTTCCATTACACTATTTCTATTAATTAGTAATCTGTTATATAAGGGAAAATTAAATGGAAACAGTTTCATACGGTGACTTCGCAAAATTAGATATTCGTGTGGGTAAGATCATTGAAGTGGCACGTCATAGCAACGCTGATAAGCTTTACATCGTGCAAATTGATGTGGGTGAGAAAACACTACAAACCGTGACCAGCCTTGTACCTTATTACACAGAAGAAGAGTTAATGGGTAAACAAGTAGTGGTGTTATGTAACTTAGCGAAAGCGAAAATGCGTGGTGAAACCTCTGAATGTATGTTGCTTTGTGCTGAAACAGACGATGAATCGGAAAGCGTACTGTTAACCCCTGAACGTTTAATGCCTGCGGGTGTGAAGATTGTTTAATGCTTGAGTGGCTACAGATGATATGAGTCTACTGTTTGTAGCCACTTTTTATATCAGCAAATAGAAATATCACTAATGCTTGGAAATTCATTGCGTTGTAACGGTTCACACGGTTAAATGAGCGCAGTTAAACAAAGAGAGCAATTATGGCAACCATTAAGGATGTCGCTCGTGAAGCTGGGGTGTCGATTGCCACTGTCTCGCGGGTGATCAACAAGTCTCCAAAAGCAAGTAAACAATCGATTGAAGCCGTGACTAACGCAATGAAACAGTTGGGCTATCGCCCCAATGCGGCCGCTAAAGCGTTAGTGCGACAAAATACCGATACCATAGGTGTACTGGTGGGGGATGTGTCAGATCCTTTCTTTGGTACTTTGGTTAAAGCTGTCGATGTTGTTGCTCATCAACATGGTAAGCATATTTTGATCGGTAACGGATATCACAATGCTGACGATGAACGACGTGCCATTGAACATTTAATCAATAGTCGTTGTGATGCGTTAGTGATTCACGCTAAAGCATTAACTGATGAAGAGCTGATTAACTATGCCAACGAAGTGAAAGGCTTAGTGATCATTAACCGTCATATACCTGCTATTGCTGAGCGTTGTATCTCTCTTGATAACCATAAAGGTGCGTATTTAGCGACCGAATATTTGATCCGTCATGGTCATACGCACATTGCATGTATTGCTTCTAATCATGATATTGAAGATGCCAGTGAACGTGTGCAAGGTTATTTAGATGCGTTAGCGGATAACAATATTACGTTATCAGGCAGTTATATTGAAAAAGCCATTCCTGATAGCGATGGTGGTGAAACTGCGATGGTAAATTTGATCACTAAATCATTACCGATGACGGCATTAGTGGCTTATAACGACTACATGGCAGCTGGCGCATTAGCAGTGTTACAAGAAAATGGTATTCAATCACCGCAGAAGATGTCGCTGGTGGGCTTTGATGACGGCTTAATTGCCCGTTACACCACTCCAGGGTTAACAACAGTGCGTTACCCTATTCAGATGATGGCAGAAAAGGCTGCTAATCTCGCATTAGCATTGGCTGATGAGCAGGTAGTTGATACTGAAGCGATGCGTTTCTCTCCAACCTTGGTACGTCGAGGTTCGGTTGAACGATTAGCCTCTGAGTAGTGATTAACTGATTGATATAACAAAGCCGACATCATGTCGGCTTTGTTGTTTTCAGTGATGATGTTTAGTCTGACTTGCTGATGGTTAGCTGACTAAAAGCGATTAAATCCATTGGTTTATAGAACAGAAAACCTTGGAAATATTGGATCCCTAATGTTGTTAGTATGGCTGCTTGAGAGTCTGTTTCGACCCCTTCCGCGACTAATTCTAAATTCATTTTTTTAGCTAAAAATACAATACTTTCAACAAGGTGTGTTGATTTCTCCTCGTCTTTATCAAGATTATCAATAAAGCATTTATCTATCTTCAGGTAATCAAATTTATATTCTGTGAGATAGTGAGGAGCTGAAAAGCCTGTCCCATAATCATCGATTGCAAACTCTACTCCGTGTCGGCGATAAGCCTGCATTTTTTGCGGCGTATCTTCACGTATAAACGGGGTTGATTCTGTAAACTCCAACACTAAGCGGCAATGCTGACTTAAGCGTTTACTTAACGCATAGACCTTAGGCTCAAATAAACATAGTTCAGTTAAATTAAAGCTTAGTTTGAACGTTTTAGCGTTATAGAGCACAGAGCTATTGTGTATTTGCGCGAGCAGCGAACACGTCAGTAACGGCGTTAATTTTTCCTTCTCAATGTAAGGAATAAACAAATACGGAGGTACAAGTTCCCCTTTATTGGTGATCCAGCGAGCAAGAATTTCTGCGCCAATAATGTTGCCATCATGATCAACAATAGGCTGTAAATAAGGCTTAATTCTGTTGTTTTTAATTTGATATTTAACTAACTCATGTTCACATGTTTTACCTAAAAAATAGCCAAAAATGCACGATAGCAATAGCAAAACTAATAAGTAGCCTAATTTTTCATCAACAAAAACGACGAGTGCTTTTTTAGGATCCATATTTACATCAATGTTGACGTCGTTGAGGGTAAATTTACAGTGACATAACTTTTTAACGTTACTCATCACTTGATTTTCATCACCAAGGATCACGCCATTAAAGTTCACTTCTCCTTCACCGATCTTATTAAGGTAATTAAGCTGTAAAGGTTTAAAATAGACTCGAATAAAAGTCTCGTTATTTACTGCAAGCATATAGTAAATAATCGGTTTTTTAGAGATAGTACTTTTTAATTTGACATGAAAACCTGACTCATTCACATGCTCGGTATAGCGGTCACGAAGACCAAATGTACTAAATACAAAATAGTTCTTATGAATGACGGCAATACTGCTTATAGAGTTACTTTGTGCAACCAATGTTTTTAATGCGCTTTGCTCTTTTAATGTTGGAACCGTTAGCGTGGCAAACTGCTCTTTTAGCGTTTTTTTGATTGTTTTTATTGAGCCAAATTCTTTAAGCAGTACTTCTCTTTCTTTATCAATGACATGATCAATAAATCTGTTATACATAACAGCAGTAATGCTACTGAATACCAAGATAGAAAGCGCAATGCTGACGCATAGTGAAAGGGGTTTTATGGTTTTAAAATTCATTGGAAAACTACCTTATTGCGCCCATTTTCTTTTGCTTGGTACAGCGCTTGATCTGCAATTTTTATCGCATCATCTAATGTTGAGTTATGTGCCATCATGCCACCAATTGAAATAGTAAATTTGATGTCACTTTCGTTTTGGTTAGAAATTGCTTCTCGTAATTGATTCGCTTTTCTTTCTGCGATGTCTTTATTATCAATATTCAGTATTAATACGAATTCTTCGCCACCCCAACGGTAGAGTTGCTCTGTACTTCGGATATTACTTTTTATAATTGACGCTGTTTGACTAATTACTTGATCACCTACATCATGACCATAGGTATCATTGATGTTTTTGAAATGGTCAATATCAAAAATCAGAATAGATTTATTAGATAGTAATTTGTTTTTAAACTTATGCTCACCATAATCTCGACGATAACATTTAGTCATATTGTCAATTTGAATTAAGTTCATAATCGTTAAAAAGCATTTGACCAAAGCAAAGATAGCAATTGTTATCGAAAGAGAAATAAGTGCACTCCAAACCGTCATAACATCATAATCTATATATAAATGGATACTTTCATTATCCGTCGTTGTATTGACGTTTATGCTAGATAGAGGAAAGCTAAATTGGCTTTTTTCTGTGCTATATAGCGTAAACTGCTCTTTATTAAAGTCTTCAACCCAGTTGTTATAAATACTGCTTTTTACATCAAATACGAGCAGTGCGGATAATTTATGCGAAATATAAATCGGCATAAATATTGAACGGATCTCTTGATGAGTAAATTTCTCTTTATAAGGCAGCGTTAATTGTAATTTTGATGAGTCAAAATAATCGGTATAATTTTCAGGTACATTATTGATTGTTGATAACTTATGAAGTAGATCATGCTCGCTTTCATAGAGATCTTTGATATGTGGTATACGTAGTGGTGATGCATATAACACGTCTTGATCTGCGCCATCAATAACGGCTAATGTCCAATAGTCTTCATTAACCAGCTTTTTTAAGTTAATAGATAGTTGATGCATTTTTGTTGAAAACTTTTTAATAGTTCGAGCTTTAGAATTCATAACACCAACATTATTTATATGATGTATACCTTGCTCAATAAACACATACTCACTATTAATATAATGTTGAGTAAAACTGTGTAATTGGTCATAGACCAGATAGATCTTACTTCTGACAAAAGATGATAATTCTTTTTGTTTAATTTCATTTAATTGATAAATAAAATTAAACGAGAGAGCAAACAGCAGTACAAACGTAATAATGAATTTGAAAGTAATAGAGCTATTTTTAAATATCATCATAGGTATTGACTCTGGTTACGACCATTAGATTTTGCTTTATATAATGCAATATCAGCACGATAAATAGCTTGGTAGATTGACTCATCTTTCTTTTGTTCAGTCACACCTAACGATACGGTTACCATTTTGTGATCATTGAGTTGATATTGCAGCCCTTGTCTGATTTGTTCTGCTTTATTCATCAGTTCTACCTTACTGAGTTTAGGTAGAACGATAAGGAACTCTTCTCCGCCCCAGCGAAATACTTTTGTATTACTTTCACTAAGATAATTTAGCTGTTTGGCAATATGTTTAATAACGGTATCACCAATATCATGACCATAGATATCATTAATTTTTTTAAAATGATCAATATCTAATAAAATTACAGAC
>NZ_SSMG01000077.1 GCF_009873615.1 Photobacterium lucens | reverse complement strand
TAACCGTACGATAATATATTTTGTACGCCAGCATATTTTCATTTTATTGAAATTTAAATATAGCTGAAAAAACAAATTTTCTTCTAATTATCGCAACGTTCTATTTTTTCTTTTTGCTATCAATTACCTGTCATTTATCGTGTTATAGGGAAGTTGAGGCTAAAGTAATCAATCTCAAATTCTTTTGGGGCCAGTGAGGAACCAAGGTGCTGATAGGATCACAAAATACTGGGTAATGCGGTTTTAGCTATAATTATTAATAGCAAATAATACGTAGAATGCGATAATAGCGCGAACTTTTTGTGGTGAGACAATTAGTTATTTGGTGGTGGTTAAAAAGCATACAGTTAATGCTTTATTTTTGTCAGTGAAAACGGCAAAATGACTACACATTTGAGCTCGGTCACTCTATTTGAATTAAATTTTCATAAAACACATTGTTGTTTACCGAGTTGGTGATAATGTCTCGCCGCATTCCGAATTCTTAAAGTAAAAGGTTACAAATATGTCTGATGTACCAGAGTCTGTTGCAAATATTGCTGCTGTAGCTCAGCCGGTTGCTGAGTCTTCAGGTTCAGTTTGGGGTTATGTAGCAGGTGGCGTGGTTCTGTTAATCATCGCCGGTATTTATGGTTATAAGAAAATTAACCAACCTGCATTCGTGATTAAGCAGGTACGTAAGAAAAACCTGAAAGAAATGAAAAAGCAAGGTATTGAAAGCTCTGAGTTCATGGTTGACATGGACAAGCTGCTAAATTCAATCGAAGCTTACATGACTGAAAACAAGATGAAAGGTTCAGACGTAGTCACGTTACTGAAGCCTTTAAACGATAAAGATCGTGTAAAAACACCAAAAGATATGTACAACTCTATGATCTACATTGCGAATGAAATCAAAGATGTAGCATTAGCAAAAGAGTTTAAAAACAAATCTAAGCAAGTTAAATCAAGCTCTGCGCTAATGGCTGGCTTGTTAAAGCGTGCTGGTATCTAATACCGAATTGCAAACAAAAGGGGCTGATTGATATCAGCCCCTTTTTTGTGTCTTGATTTTTTGTTTTGATAATTTAATTTGTAGTTAAGTATTTGGGGGACTTGTTTAACGCTTATATATCGAGCGCTGGTCCATGATATTTTAATGTGGCATAACGCTGTTGTGTTTTGTTATGGGCAACCAACATTTTTTGTTCGTGTTGACATTTATACTCTTCAAATGTCTCTCGATTTATTGGCGCGCTGAAATAGAAACCTTGGGTATAGTCGATAGATAACGACTTTAATTTATTTAATTGTGTCTCTGTTTCAACGCCTTCAGCTACTAGTCGACATTTTAGCTCTTTGCCGAGTAGGGCGATGTTATTCAAAATTGAGCTAGTGACAGCATCAGTATCAGCTGAATTCACAAATAAACGATCAATTTTAATGATGTCGAAATTGAGTTCTTTTAGGCTCGATAAACTTGAATATCCCGTACCAAAATCATCCAGTGCCCAACGCACACCTAACTCTCGAAATCGTTGCATGATTTTATCTAATTTGATGATCGCGTTAGCGGTGTTTTCACGCTCCGTCATTTCAAACACTAGTCCACGTTGCAATGATGGTGTTTGCTTTATTAAGCACATTACATCATTAACGAATATAGGATCGCTAAGCATTGATAAGGTGAAGTTTACCGAGACATAAAAGTCAGGATTATTACCTGCAATGATCGGTTTATCTACAGCTAACTGTTGCAGTAGTTGTAGTGTGATCGGCTTAATTTGTCCGTTACTCTCAACTTTCGTAATAAATTGATTTGGGGCGACCAGCTTTTTGTGACGATATTTCCAACGACAAAGCAGCTCTGAGCCAACAATGTGATGTGTTTTATTGCACACAATCGGCTGGTAATAAGCAATGAACTCTTTGTTTTTAATAGCAATATCAATGTCTTTTCTGAATGAAAAATTCTTGGTGTGGATATGATTGGCAATTAAGCCAATGATCATACAAAGAATAATGATGAAAGCGGTAAGTGAGCAGATACCAAGCAATACTTGTGATGCTTTTGCTCCGACAATTACGGTAAAGGGAAATTGTACTGAATGGTAAGACTTATAAAATAGAAAGTCTTTCTTCTTATTAATGATCACGCTGCCATTTGGTGATACAACATAACCACGCAAGTACTCATCCGCATTAGTTAGCCAATCATCCATATAGCGTGCATTCATAAATAGTTGATAGAAACCACTCTTGCCTTTAACAACGAGATGAACTTCTTCAATTTTATTTAATGTACTGCATTTTCGGTATAACAAAGGTAAACGTTCTGTTTTTAAACGTGCTTTAAGGCTTGAAGAAATACGGTCATGAAGTGACGCATTACGATCAGAATAGAGATAGTGATCATTTTTAAAATATGCGACGCTACGTAAAGAGCGTGATGATAATACCAGCGTGACTAAATCATTCATGCTTTTAGCATCTGTTTGATTTTCTGGTAGTTTTAATACTGCTGTTGAAAGTGATGTGAGATTACGATTGAGTGCAAGTGCGATGTCTTTACTTAAGTTATCACATCGAATATTTAAGTAAGTCAATGTGATAGGGGTTGCAAGTAGTAAAGCCAATAAGGCTAACTGAAGCATTTTTTTTACGGTAAAAGACATAATATATTTAGTACAGCAGTTTCTATAACAGCTAAAAAAGAAGCGAGCGTTATAGTATCGTATTCTGAAAAGGAATATTTGGAAATGTTGATAAAAAATACCAATCATTACGATTGGTATTTTTTATCAACTAAGGCATTAACGAAGA
>NZ_SSMG01000076.1 GCF_009873615.1 Photobacterium lucens | reverse complement strand
GCGGCTTAACTAAAAACTAATATATTGATTTTTAATCATTAAGTGTCAGCTAATAGCAAAAAATTAATTCTCTTATTAATAAATAAAACAGCGATTTATTTATTTGACAAAGGAAATACCCCTTGGAATATGAATGGGTTATGAATAATTGTTTCTTAATTACTAGCAAATCATTCCGTTATTCATTTGTTCTTAATGTTGCCTAAATATTAGTGACAGTGATCACAAATCCACCATCATCAGCGATCTA
The DNA here is from genome assembly GCF_009873615.1 of Photobacterium lucens. GTDB lineage: Bacteria > Pseudomonadota > Gammaproteobacteria > Enterobacterales > Vibrionaceae > Photobacterium > Photobacterium lucens. Next base: position 6,320 of record NZ_SSMG01000076.1, on the reverse strand, counting down.
TCATGCGCGCATCATTTGTATGATATAAAGGCCAATCATGAACAGATTCGAAGGAAAAGTGGTGATTATCACAGGTGCTGGTAACGGTATGGGTAAAGCGGCAGCACATCGTTTTGCTTCCGAAGGTGCCATTGTTGTTTTAGCAGATCTTTACCAAGACGCATTAGATAAAGTACAGAGTGAGCTTATCGCAGAGAAAACTCTGAGCGTAAAAACTGACGTATCTAATGAAGAAGAGGTTAAGAACCTTATCGAACAAACCATTAAGAACTTCCATAAGATTGATATCTTAATCAACAATGCAGGTGTACATATCCCAGGTACGATTTTAGACGGTAGCATTCAAGACTGGGAGAAAATCTCCAGTGTGAATATCAATGGTGCGATTTACTGCGCTAAACATGCCTTGCCTCACCTTATTGAAAGCAAAGGCTGTATTGTTAACAACGCCTCTGTTTCAGGCTTAGGTGCTGACTGGGGTGCGGCATATTACTGCGTATCTAAAGGCGCAATTGTAAACCTTACTCGTGTTCTAGCACTGGATTTTGGCCTACAAGGTGTGCGTGTTAACTCTGTATGCCCAAGCCTAGTGAAAACTAACATGACCAATGGCTGGCCCGAAAATATTCGTAATAAGTTTAACGAACGTATTCCATTAGGTCGTGCCGCAGAGCCTGAAGAAGTTGCAGCCGTGATGAGCTTCCTAGCAAGCAGTGATGCAAGCTTTGTTAATGGTGTAAACCTACCTGTTGACGGTGGTGTTACTGCATCCGACGGTCAACCTAAAATCGTTGCTTAGCTATAAATAACCTATAATTACCGAAGGCGGCTCTTATCTTTCTCGTCGCCTTCTTTTCTCTAATATTCTTTGCTTAATATCGATTAACCTCATCGTTTATTTAAAATAAATAGGCTCTGTTACGACTTAACATCTATGTTAGTATCTTGGCTTATCCGTAATTACATACAGACATAAATCGGAATAAATGATGAAAGTTATCTCCTTCAACATCAATGGGCTACGTGCTCGCCTTCACCAATTACAGGCTTTAATTGAAAAGCATCAACCTGACGTCATTGGTCTACAAGAAATTAAAGTTCATGATGAAGCATTCCCATTAGCGGATGTTGAAGCGATGGGCTACAAAGTTTACTTCCACGGTCAAAAAGCCCACTACGGCGTAGCTATGTTATGTAAACAAGAGCCAATCAGTGTACAAAAAGGCTTTCCGACCGATGATGAAGATGCCCAACGTCGTATGATCATGGCAACTTTCAAGCAAGAAAACGGCAAGGATCTCACTGTGATGAATGGCTACTTCCCACAAGGGGATAACGTAAGCCATGAAACAAAATTCCCAGCCAAAGAAAAGTTCTACGCCGATCTGATGAACTACTTAAATACTGCTCACACTAACGATGAAGAGTTAATTGTGATGGGTGATATTAATATCAGTCCTATCGATTTAGATATCGGTATTGGCCCAGCTAACGCAAAACGCTGGCTAAAAACAGGCAAATGTTCATTCCAACCGATTGAACGTGAGTGGTTACAAACTCTATTAGATTGGGGCTTTATTGATACTTTCCGTCAACTACACCCAAGTGTCGACGATAAGTTCTCATGGTTCGATTACCGCTCTAAAGGTTTTGTTGATAACCGTGGTCTGCGTATTGACGTGATCCTTGCAACACCATCACTGGCTGAGCGTTGTGTGGAATCTGATATCGACTATGAATTACGTGGTATCGAGAAACCATCGGATCACGCGCCGATCTGGTCGACATTCAAATAAAAATAAAGGTGAGTCTTTACTCACCTTTTTACTACCTATTTCACTTCACTCTAAGGGACTACCTATGAAGTTATTCGTTTTTGACCATTGCCCTTTCTGCGTCAAAGCCATGATGATCACTGGCTTGAAAAAAGCCGATATTGACTTGGTTTATCTGCAAAATCACGACATTGATGCACGAATCGAGAAAGTGGGTGCTAACATGGTGCCAATCCTCCAAAAGCCGGACGGTAGCTACATGGCTGAAAGCCTTGATATCGTCAAATACATCGACAATAGCGATGCGCACCCAGTACTGACGCCTGAGGTTCACCAACAAGAGTTGGTAGAATGGGCTGAAGCAGCTCGCCATTGTGTGCCTTATTTGCTCTACCCTCGCTGGCTGAAAATTGACTTACCAGAGTTTCAAGTCGGAGAAGCCAGAACATGGTTCCATGATAAAAAAGCGCCAATGCTGTCAGTCAGCTTTGAACAAGCGTTTGCAGATTCTGCGCACTACATTGAACTTGCTAATAACGCACTGCAAACATTGGAATGGTTAACATTGCCATCAGAGCGTAATAATCAGCTAAGCTACGATGATATTCATCTATTCCCAATGCTGCGTAATCTCACGGTCGCAAAAGGCGTTCAATACCCAGCACGCGTTCGCCAGTATATTAATGAAGTATCAGCACTTACATCCGTTCATCTGTATGATGATGTGGCGGTGTAAAACACATCACCAATAACACAAAAAGCCCAGCCTTGATGATTCAACGCTGGGCTTTTTTTACACTCTTCAAGTTTCTAGGAAACAACTTAATCTGTAATTTCAGTTAATGACTGTAAATGACGTAAGTATCGTGCTTCCAGTTTCTTAAAGCCCCAGATAATGGCAAACGTCAGTACCATGTAGCATAAACCCGCAAACAAGAATGACTCGAACGGTGCATAGTAACGAGAATTCACTATCCGTGCCGCACCGGTTAAGTCCACAATGGTGACAATCCCCGCCACCGCTGAGCCGTGTACCATGAAGATCACTTCATTGCTGTAAGCCGGTAACGCTCGGCGTAACGCACTTGGCAAAATAATACGGCGAAAAGCTTGAAGTTGGCTCATACCATAGGCTTTGGCCGCTTCTATTTCTCCTTGTGGCATACTGTTAATTGAACCGCGAATAATTTCAGCCGTGTATGCAGCAGTATTTAAAATGAAAGCCACTAACGCACAGAACCATGCTTCTTGCCACAATGTGCCTTGCACTTCGATAACTTGGCTTAAGCCGTAATAAATCAGGTAAAGCTGGATCAACAGTGGTGTGCCACGGAAGAAGTAAATATATGCCCAAGCCGGAAACGCGATAAATTTGTTGTCGCTATTGCGCATTACGCCAATCGGAATAGCACACACTAGTCCAATCAATAACGATACTGCGACCATCCACACTGTGGTGTAAAAACCTTCGAGGTAGATCTGCCAGCTTTCAGTAAAAATCGTAAAGTCCATATCACTACCTCGTCGGAATACTGTATTTACGCTCAGCCCAATTAAGTGCCAAGGTCGATATCGAGGTAAAAATTAAGAACACAATCGCAACGGTAAAATAGAAGGTAAAAGGTTTTTGCGTTGTGCCTGCGGCTAATGCGCCTTTGCGCACCATGTCATCAAGGCCAATGATCGAGACCAAAGCAGTAGTTTTCAGTAATACCAACCAGTTGTTACCAAAGCCAGGTAAAGCATGGCGGATCATCTGTGGTAATAAAATACGACGAAACGAAAGAAAACCACTCATTCCATACGCTTTACCTGCTTCAAGTTCGCCTTTATCAACCGCTAAAATCGCCCCACGGAACGTTTCTGCCATGTACGCGCCAAAGATAAAACCTATGGTTAAGACACCCGCAACAAACGGACTGATCTCAATATAATCGGGTAAATAACTCGTCCATTCATGGCTTGGATCAGACTGAGTGAAATAGTTATTGAGCCACTCGTTCATATTGTACAAACTGTCATTAAGCAGCATTTGACCGCCAAAGAAAATCAGCATCATCAAGACAAGATCGGGAATACCGCGAATTACCGTCGTATAAAGTGTGGCAATCGCGCGCGCCCAACGATAAGGCGATAGCTTAGCTAATGCACCTAACATACCTAAGGTAGCAGCAAGCAATAGCGACAGCAGTGCAACTTGAATTGTTATCCATGCGCCTTGGGCTAGAGACCATCCATATCCATATAAATCGAACAACGGCATACTCCTTCATTGTTCAAAATAACGAGCATGTGTTGTCCCTCTCTTGGACAGGCAACATCACATGCTCTTATTCAGCTATGAGTTACTGACCGTAAACGTCATAGTTGAAGTACTTCTCTGCAATTTTTTGGTATTGACCATTTTCACGCAATGCCAAGATAGCTTCATCTAACTTCTTGGTCAGGTCTTTATCTTGCTTACGTACTGCAATACCAAAGCCTTCACCAAACCATTTAGGATCTGTCAGTGATGGACCAATAAATTCAAAGCCCTCACCACCATCTTTATTTAGCAATCCTTCTTCCAATGCTGATGCATCACCTAGCACGCTAACAATACGACCAGCTTTTAAATCAAGGTAGGCATCATCAAATGAACCATAACGTACGATTTCAACTGAATCACCAAAGTTGTCAGTTAAGTATTTATCGTGGGTCGTTGCACGTTGAACACCAATTTTCACCCCTTTTAAACCTTCTTTAGTAAAGTCTAAATCTGTGCCTTTCTTTGCTACAAACTTATTAGGGATCAGGGCATATTTCCCCGTGAAATCGATTTTCTTTTTACGCTCTTCGGTGATCGACATAGCGGCGATGATCGCATCATATTTACGAGCGAGAAGCGATGGAATAATACCGTCCCAATCTTGAGCAACGATCTTACATTTCACCTGCATTTGCGCACAAAGTGCGTTTGCCATATCAACATCAAAGCCTTTTAGCTCGCCGTTTGGCTCAGTCCAACTAAATGGAGGGTAAGCACCTTCAATACCAAAGCGTACTTCTTTCCACTCTTTTGCTTGTACTGCTGATGCGCCCATCGCAGAGAACAATGCTGCGGCTAAAATCCATTTTTTCATATCGCTTCTCCTGTTTATATTCAGTGATCAGAGCTATCTCGCCATGATCATCGCGCTCAAAAGCGCAGTTATCTGATAGCAGAGTGAATAAGCACCCTACGCCTTAGTCGATAACTCTAAGTTTAGTAAATAGACGAAATAAATTGCTGCAATCTTTCGGATTCTGGACTGGTAAATAATTTATCGGGGTGACCTTGCTCTTCTACTAATCCTTGATGGAGGAACATCACTTGATTTGACACATCACGAGCAAACGCCATTTCGTGAGTTACCACCAACATGGTACGCCCTTCTTGTGCTAGATCTTGCATGACACCCAGCACTTCACCGACAAGCTCTGGATCGAGTGCAGAGGTAGGTTCATCAAACAGCATAACTTCCGGATCCACCGCAAGCGCACGCGCAATAGCGGCACGTTGCTGCTGACCACCAGATAAATGGGCTGGGTAATAATGACGACGTTCAAATAAGCCAACTTTTTGTAATAAGGTTTCAGCTTTTTCAACCGCTTCTGCTTTCGGTACGCCTAGAACATGCACAGGTGCTTCAATCACATTTTGTAGCACTGTCATGTGCGACCACAGATTAAAGCCTTGAAATACCATGGCTAGACGGGAGCGAATACGTTGTACTTGTTTCTCGTCAACAGGAAGGAATTCACCACGGCGATTATGATGCATTTTTATCAATTCACCGTTAACCCAGATCTCGCCTTGCGTTGGGGTCTCTAATAAGTTGATACAGCGTAGAAATGTGCTCTTTCCTGAGCCTGATGAGCCAATAATCGACACTACATCACCACGGTGAGCAGTAAGAGAAATGCCTTTTAGCACTTCATTGTCACCAAAAGATTTATGCAGGTCGTTGACTGCTAGCGCCACGTCATCCTTCATGTGCGCAAACTCCTGTCTTATAGAAATTGTCACTAACTCGAATAGCTATTCTTTAGCAGAGCATGACATTTCATTAAAAATCATCTTTTTCGAAAGTATCACCTGAAAATACTTTTTGCAACATTCCATTAACCTAACTGAAATAACAAACACAGCACCAAATATCGCCTAGTTACGCAGTTTTAAAGCATAAAAAATCACAACACTTTAGTGAAAGGGTTTTATCTTTACATTTTTGATAAAGTGAATGTTCAGTCATTCCAAGCAGAGCAAAAAACCAACCGTTACTTTTTGAGCAGAATTTAATTTTACGCTTAATTTCCTAACACGAAATTGATGAAAATGCAGCAAACGCTATCGTAGAATAAAGCCATAAATATACATGGGCATAAAAATTCGCTTTATTGCCTTACTCTGCTATGTTTTTCTCAATAATGAAAACGACTCAAAAATGCATAGTGTTGAATCGAAGAGTGTTAGTTAAATATCACGATTTTTTTGACTTTTAACAAAAACGATAAGTAAAAGTT
>NZ_SSMG01000075.1 GCF_009873615.1 Photobacterium lucens | reverse complement strand
ATTTAATTAAGCATAATTAGTTTTTATTTATAGAGTGATTAATAAAAAATTATTACTCTTCACCCAACGGATGATCAGCGACTTGGTGAAGTAAACTTCTTCTTTAAGTCAAAAAACTATGGTTTTTAGTAAAAAAACAATCTTGATATAACCACCAGCGAACAACAAGAGAAAGACATTGGTCAAACGTTAATTAGCCAAGAGGAATATCTAAAATAATAACACCAACTACAAATTTCATAAAAGAAATCAATTCTAAATATAATATATAAAATAAAAGACAACCCAATAATATTATAGAAATTTAATCTATAAATACTCTCCTTTCTAGTAGACTTTATTTTACAGGCAAAATAACGCATTTCTTATTGTCTTATTTTCCAGACATCTATATGATAAAAAATTAATTAATAAAACAATAAAAAGGAATCTAAATACTTATAATTAAAAATAGTAAAAATCACATTAAATAACACCTTCACTAAATACATAAGCTCACTAAGTAATGAAATATTGATTCATAATCATCATTTCAATACGTTATTTTTGTTTTGTATAGTGATTACACTTATTACCTTTATTTTAAAAGATAATTCACCTCATGATATTTAATTTTCAGTTGCAACTATGCTGCTGAGGGTTATTTCTTTTAAAAAATAGTTAATAGTACCACTTTAATTAAGGTAAATAATATGAAGTTGAAAAAATGGGCTCTGGCATGTGCCATGATTTCCCCCAGTGTGGACGCACTTGAAGTCTGTAATATTGGCGAGGAATATAACATCTTAACACGTGAAAATTTTCACGAAATACGTAAATCCAACTATCGCAACTTTAGTGAAAACCTAACGCCTGATGACTTATTCTTGTCTGCTCCTGATCACACTGTTGATATTCGACCTTCCCTTACCGAAGCTGACAGTGTATTCCCAACGACAGCCTCATTACTTGAAGTAGGACCTACAAATGCCGCCCTACTTGAAACAGAAGAAGCAGCAAGTTTATTAACAACATTAGGCCGTTCAACCGCAGGTTTAGCTAAAGGCGTACTCGAAGCATTAGGCCCCATTGGTGATACAGTCGCGGTCGGATTATGGGCTCATGAAGTAGCACAGTCCTTCGAAGATGAAACGAAGACCTCATATGATCGCTTTACTAGTGTCATGAGCTTAATTGACTGGTTTGGCGTGCTCAAACTACCAACACGTGAAATTGATCGTCAAATCTTAACTGCACGTTGGAACCGCGTTGCTGCAGGTGATCACTATAGCTTTACAGTCCATAACGATATAGTTACCCAGCAAGATAAAAAAGATAAACAACACTGGGCAGATCTTGCTTCTGGCCAACAACACATGCTTGAAGCGACAGCACAAAATTATGCCTCAGACATTGCGTTGAAATACCAGCAACATTATCAAGAAGCAGTACAAGCCCAAAGCCAGCTGGCTGAAACTTTGATTGCCGCTGTTGATAGCGAAGTTCAGAAGACCATCTTTAATAAGCTCGCGTTAGAAGGCGAGAATGCCAAGCTTTTTGCTTCTGATCTAAGTTCAATTTGTCGCGATGAGATCAATACTCTGCTGGCATTATACCCCGAGCAGGAACCAAGCAATGTACGACCAATCTTTGCACCAAGCAAAAAAGCAGCCAATCGTGCATTAGCCCAGCTACAACAATGCCAACAAACACACTTAGACTTAGCCATTACCAAGCTAGATGAGCTGAAAAATGGAGAAATTAACGGTCTAAATAGACAAACACTGCATCAGCTATATCGACAAGTACTCAACGCAAAAATCAAAATTGTAGACACTGCAAACGTACAAATTGACCAGCTAAGAGCTCAATTGAAAAACGAAATGCGCAGTGCTGGATTAAGCGCTATCGATCGTTTATTTGAATCTGGAGCTGTTACCAATGCTCATCGTTACTTTAAAGATCAAGCAGAATATTTAGCAATAGATGAAATGTCTCGCAGTATTTTTGGCAGGCCAGCCACTCATGACGAACGTCGACGCAAATATTTTGTTGTACAAAAAGGCTACGAAAAATGTACTCGTATCGGCATGCTTGGCGGTGATCCCCACTTCATGGGATGTACTGAATATACTTGGATCCCTGCTGAAATTGAGCATTATGATGCCTCTAAAGATGAGGTGATCGCTCAAATGACAATGCCAAATAAAAAGCAAATTAAGCAAGTCTTCCTGCAATCTTTAGAAACATTGATCAAAGAAGGTTGGAACGCGCAGCATGAAGAAGCGTGGCTAGAACAACAGATCATTAACTTTTCCAACAAACAACGTATCACTAGTACTGCAGCTTCTGATAAAGCACGTGTGATGCATTGGTTATTTGGCTCCAGTGCCGCGCTTGCAGCAGAGTGTGGGACAGAAAGTGCCTGTGCTGCTTGGTCGTCAGAGTATTTAGCCAAAGAAAACCTTTCACGAAATGCTTCCTTACACCTTATTGCAAGTTGGTTTGAGAAGAATAAAAACTCTGGCTATAACGTTCATTCCAAACGATTAGCGAAGCTTGGAAGCCTGATCCCACAAGCCTTAAATAGCGAATGGCAAGCTAACCATGTCAACGGTTTTTACAGTTACCTATACCCGGGCAGTTTTGATTTGGATAAATATGCCCCATTAATTGCTTCAGCGTTAAAGGCATCTAACTTAGATATTCACAATCTTGCAGCCTCTTTACCGCAAGCAAAAAGTATCGTGAAAAAACGTATTGCAGAAGCCATGAATGTAACTGAAAGCAATGGTGATGAATGGTTAGCATCACAGATCGGTGACTTTCAACGATATGTGGCGATTATCCATGCTCAAAATATCTCTACTGGGCATTACGCGTCTGGCGATACTAACGTGACAGCGTTGTTTTCTGAACCACTCCCAGCCCATTTGCTGCGCTATCTAACGTTAAATATTTATCAAAATATCGACGACATTGACTCGGCTTATTACTACCCGGCGGGCCATGATCGTGAAATGAGCTACGATGTGCGTCTACATGCTTCCATTGATAATGTCTTTAATACTAGCTCTGAGCTAAATGAAAAAATAAAAAAACTGGTTCAAGTTAACGAAAGCTTCTCTCGTTTAGCTGGTCGCCAATGCATGATCCATTACCCACAGCTCAAAGAAGCATTGCTTGCGATATCAGGTGACGACTCATTGTATTGGTTAACACCATTCTCTGACTGGTTTGACAGTGTCACAAAACAACAACTGGCGCTATTTAGCACCATTAGGTTTGCAGTGATCAAACAAAATGAGCGCAACATTCCCTGTGACTTAAGCCCTAACAATCCAATATATTAAAACGAGGAGCCAACTATGTATCGCATAATCTTAATATTCGCTATATCACTTATCTTTCATAGCTCAGTATTTGCAGAAGATTTTTCCGAGTTTAAAGGACGTGATTTATCACCTGCTCAACAAGAACAAATGGCCAATGATCTTATGGATTGGTCAGTGGCCAATCATGCTAAAGCAGAGCAAAAGCTTATCTCAGATGAATACTCAGCCATGAAAAATTATGGTCGTGTAGAGCATGATGTTATTAACGAGTACATGCGTGCTGGAGAACCAGAAGAGTTTCTTCTTCCAGGTTACGGTGAGATGTTCAAAGATCGTGTCTATCATCTGCGAAATGCAATGAACAAATTACCCAATTTCAAAGGGACTGTGTATCGAGGATCATCTATCAATAATAATCTACTCGAAAAACTCAATATTGGTGACATCTTGCATGAAAAAGCCTTTCTATCGACCTCAACCATACCGAGTGTCGCAAGGAACTTTTCATCAGCAGGAGTAAATGCAGGGATGTCAGCTGCACAGTTAAAAATCGAATTAAAAACGGCAGGTCGTGCCATTAATGCCTACACCTTTAAAGCCTATGAGGCAGAAATTTTGGCTAAGCCAAATACCTATTACCGCGTTGAAGCGATAGAAAAGGTGTCGCCAAACAAGAATTACATAAAATTAAGGGAGATCAAAAATCCGTCGAAATATCTAAATGCAGAGGCTGATATACATATTTACGACAGTTTCAGCGGAGAAGAAATATTACCTAGAAGTCGCTCTATATTATCTTGTTTATAATTACCAAATTCAATTTAATTTAAA
>NZ_SSMG01000074.1 GCF_009873615.1 Photobacterium lucens | reverse complement strand
TCTTTATACAAGCTCGCTTATAATAGATGTGTCTTATTTCAAGATATGAATATCAGGCTGGCCAACAGGCAATTCTTGAACATGCCAATCTAAACCAATTGTTGGCATTGTTGCTAAGAATGGATCTGGGTCTAGCTGCTCCATATTGAACACACCTTTATCTGCCCATTTGCCATTAAAGAACTGTAATGCGGCAGTTATAGCCGGAACACCCGTTGTGTATGATATTGCTTGATGCTCTACATCTTCATACGCCACTTCATGATCAGCGTTGTTATAGATAAACACACTGCGCTCTTTACCGTCTTTTTTACCTTGCACCCAAGTACCAATACAGGTTTTTCCTGTATAGCCCGGAGCAAGCGATGTTGGATCAGGTAATAACGCTTTCAAAACATGCAGTGGTTGTACGACAGTACCATCATGCAGCGTTAGTGGATCTGGACTTAATAAGCCAATATCACGCATACAATTAAAGTAATTTAGGTATTTGTCACCAAAGCCCATCCAAAACTCAATACGTTTTGCTGGAATAAACTCCTGCATTGAACGTACTTCATCATGTGCCATTGAATAAACTTTATGCTTACCGACTAACGGGAAATCAAACTCAAGCATGCGGCTATGACAACCGACTTGTTTCCATTCACCGTTTTCCCAATAGAATGAATCACCTTGGATTTCTAGCATATTGGTTTCAGGGTCAAAGTTAGTCGCAAACTTCTTACCGTGATCACCTGCATTCACATCCATGACATCAATGGTGTCAATTTCATCGAACAGATGTTTCACCGCATAAGCAGCAAATACACTAACAACACCCGGATCAAAACCTGCACCTAGAATGCCAGTGATCCCTGCTTCTTTGAATTTCTCACGGTAGCCCCATTGCCAATCATAAGCTTGTGGGACTTGCTGACCTTCAGAGCACAAATCAACCGCTACGGATGTATCTAAATACGAAACTTTCGTTTGATAACACGCTTCCATGATGGTCATATTGACCCAAGGAGGACCCGCATTAATTACCAAGTCTGGTTTTACTTCTTTAATTAAAGCGACTAATGCATCGACATCATCCGCATTAACAGTACGAGCTTGCAGCTTCTTACTTGGATCTTTTAAGTTATTTTTCTTATCAATTGAGCTAATGATCTTTTCGCACTTAGTAATAGTACGTGAAGCGATCGTGATATCGCCCAATACATCATTATTTTGCGCCGCTTTATGTACAACAACCCAGCCAACACCACCAGCACCAATTTGTAAAATAGCCATTATTTCTTTCCTTTTAAATTCATATATAGATGGTTGTCTTATTGAGTTGAAGACGATAACGATTGGCCCAATTGAGCGATTTTATTCAATAAGGTTTTAAAATCATTGATTGTTAGGCACGGATTTAAAATCGTGAATTTCAGTGCCACTTTGCCATCGACAAGGGTTTCCCCTAATACCGCTTCTCCTTTAACCAAAGCATCAATGCGAAGCTGCTTATTTAATTGATTGAGTTTCGGTTCTGTTATATCTGTATTGTCGCCCACATAGCGGAATAACACAGTCGAAAGCGCAGGATCAGCAAGCAGTTCAAAATTCGGCTGTTGATTGACTAAATCAGCTACAGACTGAGTTTGGCTCAACAGATGATCATACATTTCACCAAGCGCATCAGCGCCTACGCTTTGCATCGTCATTAACACTTTAAGTGCATCAAAACGTTTAGTGGTTGCAATCGACTTATCGACCAAATTCGGCAATAAATCATCTTCACGATTGAGATAATCAGCATGATGAAGCAGGTATTTAAAGTGAGATTTATCTTTCACTAATACAGCACCACAGCTGATCGGTTGGAAGAAAAGCTTGTGAAAATCAACACTTAGGGAATCAGCTTTTTCAATGCCATGTAAGCGACTTTGATGACGACTTAAAATCAGCGCACCGCCATAAGCACCATCGACATGAAACCAAAGGTTATAACGAGCTGAAATATCTGCTAGGCCAGTCAAATCATCAATTGCACCGTGATCTGTTGTTCCTGCTGTTCCAACAACAGCAAACGGAATAAGGTCGTCTGCTTTTAATGATTCAATCGTGGTAATTAATGATGCTAATTGAATAGTGCCATCAGGATTAGTATCAACACATACGACAGACTGCTCACCAAGTCCCATTAATGATGCTGATTTTTGCACGGTGAAATGCGATTTTTTTGAACATAAAATACGCATTTTTTCTGCATAGGTAGGTAAACCTTGCTGCTGAATATTATGGCCAGAAATCGTATCTGCCGCCCAATCACGAGCCAGCAATAACCCCATCAAATTACTTTGTGTGCCGCCACTGGTGAACACACCATCAGCTTGATGACCGAGTTGATAGATCTCACATAACCAATCTACAATTTTTTGCTCAACAAATGTCGCAGCACTAGCTTGATCCCAAGAGTCCATTGACTGATTTAAAGCCGCAATAAAGGCTTCTGCGGCAATAGCAGGTACAAGTGGCGGTGTATGCAAATGGGCAATACAGTGCGGGTGTTGCACCATGATTGAGTGCTTCGCGATAAGATCGCCCGTTTGTTCAATCACAGCATCTAATGAAGATTGTGGCTGATTTAAATCAATACCATTAATTAAGGTCTTGAGTACTTGAGGATCTAAACCAGAATATGGCTGATTAGTTTGCTCAAACACTTTCTTCAGCACTTGCGTAGTGTGATTGAGCGCCACTTCAAACGTTTCAGCCCCCCCTTTCCCCGTTTGAATAAAGTGTTGTTGCCAATTAGATATGGGAGTATCAACAACTTGCGTTTGAGCAATGGGCGTTACATGCGCTTCAATTGCTGCTTTCATTGTTGCTAATACAAAATCCAACTGCTCAAAACTGATGATCAATGGCGGTAAGAAGCGTAATACTGAACCTTGTCGACCACCTTTTTCAATGATCAAACCACGCTCAAGGGCTGAGCGTTGAATAGCAGCAGTTAAATCAGGATCTGCCACAGGCTCACCAAATTTGTTCTTACTTCCATCTGCTTTAACAATCTCAACACCTAGCATTAAGCCTTTGCCACGCACTTCCGCAATACAGCTGGTCTCTGCTGCGATTTTCTCTAAACCACAACGTAGATACATTCCTGCTTTTTGTGCATGCTCTACCAAACCATCACGTTCAATAATTTCTAATGCTTTGGCACCTGTCGCCATTGCCAGCTGATTACCACGAAATGTGCCTGTGTGTTCGCCCGGATTCCAGCTATCAATCTCTTTATTGAAAACCAGTACAGACATTGGCAAACCACCGCCAACCGCTTTTGATAAACATAGAATATCAGGGGTAATACCTGACTCTTCAAAAGCAAAGTTAAATCCTGTTTTACCTATACCACATTGAATTTCATCGAAAATAAGTAAAATACCGTGCTCTTGGGTAATTCGACGTAATTCTCGCAGCCAAAAAGCAGGTGCAGGAATAACACCGCCCTCGCCTTGCACAGGCTCAACAATGATTGCTGCTGGTTTTTGAATACCACTTTCATCATCACAAAGCATACGCTCAATATATCGAAGGCTTTGTTTAGCGCCTTCATCACCGGACAAACCATACGGACAACGTAGTGAATAAGGAAATGGTAAGAAATGCACGTCTGCCATTAACCCTTGGCGGCGAGATTTAGTGTTTAGATTACCCATCATCGCCATGGTGCCGTTCGTCATACCGTGATAGGCACCGTGGAAGGCTGCCATGGTATTTCGACCCGTGGTTTGCTTTGCTAATTTAATCGCAGCTTCTACGGCATCGGCACCAGATGGACCACAAAACTGTACACAAGCATTGTTTGCAAACGACTCTGGTAGGAAATTAATCAGTTGTTTGATGAAGTTATCTTTCGCTGCCGTTGTAATATCAAGGGTTTGATATGGCAGGCCAGATTCTAATTGTTCAACAATCGCTTTATTGATTTCGGGGTGGTTATAACCCAGTGCTAATGTACCTGCCCCTGCTAAGCAATCGACAAACAACTGCCCACGGGTATCTTCGACTAACACACCTGCTGCTTTAGCAATAGCAAGTGGTAGGCGTCGCGGATATGAGCGAACTTCTGACTCATAATGTTCTTGGCTTAGTAATAACTCATCAAGCGTTAAGTCATATAAGTCATTAACAACAGGTACAGTTACAGAGAGCTCTGTTTCTTGAAAATTAAAAAGTGTAGACATATCTCGTTCCAATCATTACCGCTCCATTACCACCGAATAGATGTGACAAAAGAGAGGTACATAGCTGTACAACTAACAATGTAAGCACCTGATTTGGGTGCTAATGAAATGGAATTACGTATTTAAAGCGTATCAAAAATGCCTTTTACTTACGTAAAAAGCGAAAGACGCACGACAAACGTAATATTCGATCAGGAACGATCAAGGCTCCGTGATAACACGGTATTTCGGTAAGTGAAAACCAAAATGGAATGATAGCGATACAAAATTCACTGTTGGGTTCCTTCAATATGTGTTCGCTTTCTTGTCAGCAAAACAGCGTATTAATTCCCTTCTATTTATGCATCGATTGCATAAATACCTACGGCGTAATTACAGTTCAATTACTTATCGTCCTGCTTATCAGCAAGGATTGCGCAGAAAAATATCACAAGACTGAATAGAAAAACAACAACCATTAATAAAAAAACATAATCTTTTACATTGATTTTAAATTACTCGGTAGACACCGAAATACATTCTAGAAAACACAGTATTTATTACTAACTTCTCACATTTAAACGATACAAAACAAATAAGTGTATTTAAAAACAATAAGATAAACTTACCTCGTAGTTAAGCAAAACTTAAAGCTGCAACATAGCATCTTGCAAACCCACCTTAAAAAACCACATAAACAATTGATTTTACAGAACTACCCCTAAAGAGGTATTTAGAATACCTCTTGATTTAAATCATATTTCTTCACAATTTGTCTTAATACACTGAATGCAATTTAAAGCATGGTTAAGTAGGTGTTATGAGTAAAGTCAAATTGGCGATTATCGGCAACGGTATGGTCGGCCACCGTTACATCGAAGAGTTAATTGATCGCACAGAGATCAATAACTACGAGATCACTGTCTTCTGTGAAGAGCCTCGCGTCGCTTATGACCGTGTGCATTTATCATCTTATTTTTCTCACCACACAGCCGATGAGCTCTCTCTTGTAAAACAAGGGCTTTACGAAAAACACGGTATTAATGTGCTGTTAGGTGAACGTGCTATTAACGTAAACCGTGAGCAAAAACTCATCCTATCTAACACTGGCCGTGAAATTCGTTACGACAAACTGATCATGGCAACAGGCTCCTACCCTTGGGTTCCACCTATCAAAGGTAGTGAAAATAAAGACTGTTTTGTTTACCGCACGATCGAAGATCTCAAAGCCATTGAAGCAACCGCAAAACGCAGCAAAAGTGGTGTTGTAATCGGCGGTGGTCTTTTAGGACTCGAAGCTGCTGGCGCATTAAAAGCATTAGGTGTTGAAACCCATGTGATCGAATTTGCCCCAGTACTCATGGCTGAGCAATTAGATCCACAAGGTGGTCAGCAATTACGCAAAAAGATCGAGCAATTAGGCGTTAACGTTCACACCAGCAAAAATACAAAAGAAATTATTGCTTCTGGTGAAAATGCCCGTAATACCCTGCAATTTGCAGATGGCACATCACTTGAAGTGGACTTTATTGTTTTCTCAACCGGTATTCGCCCGCAAGATAAACTGGCGTCTCAATGTGGTTTAGAAACAGGTGTGCGTGGCGGTATTGCAATCAACAACTTCTGCCAAACTTCAGATAACGATGTTTACGCAATTGGCGAATGTGCTTCTTGGAACAACATGTTCTTTGGCCTTGTTGCACCGGGTTACAAAATGGCACAAATCGCTGTTGGTCACTTATTAGGTGAAGAGCAGCAGTTTGAAGGTGCTGACATGAGTGCCAAGCTAAAACTACTTGGTGTGAAAGTCGGTAGTATTGGCGATGCGAATGGTCGTACCGAAAACTGTAAGAGCTATGTTTACTTAAATGAACAAGAAGAAGTTTACAAACGCATTATTGTGTCTGATGACGGTAAAACACTGCTAGGTGCAGTACTCGTTGGTGATACTGCTGACTACGGTAACCTACTTCAGTTAGCACTTAACAACGTCGAACTGCCAGAAAACCCTGATAGCTTGATTCTTCCTGCTCATACCGGAGCAGAGAAACCTGCGATGGGCGTAGAATCGCTACCTGACAGCGCTGTGATGTGTTCATGTTTTGATGTGACTAAAGGCAAAATTGCCGCTGCTGTTGCCGAAGGACACACCACATTAGGTGAAATCAAAGCCGTTACTAAAGCCGGTACTGGCTGTGGTGGTTGTTTACCATTGATCACCCAAGTGCTTAATAGCGAACTTGCCAAAGCCGGTATTGAAGTGAATAACCATCTTTGTGAGCACTTTGCTTATTCTCGCCAAGAGCTATTCCATCTGATCCGTATTGAAGAGATCAAATCCTTCGATGAGCTATTAGCGAAATACGGGCAAGGCTATGGCTGTGAAGTCTGTAAGCCAACGGTTGGCTCTATTCTGGCTTCTTGCTGGAATGACTATGTCCTAACGCCACAAAATACCCCACTGCAAGACACCAATGATATTTTCCTTGGCAACATGCAAAAAGATGGCACTTACTCTGTGATCCCACGTATGGCTGGCGGTGAAGTGACACCTGCAGGTTTATTAGCAGTGGCGCAAGTCGCTAACGACTATAACCTTTACACCAAGATCACAGGTGCGCAGCGTATTGGTTTATTTGGCGCTCAAAAAGACGATTTACCAGCAATTTGGAAACGCTTAATTGAAGCGGGTTTCGAAACAGGTCAAGCCTATGCAAAAGCGCTACGTATGGCGAAAACTTGTGTTGGTAGCACTTGGTGTCGCTTCGGTGTGCAAGACAGCGTTGGCTTAGGTGTAGAACTTGAAAATCGCTACAAAGGGATCCGTACTCCTCACAAGATGAAGTTTGGTGTTTCTGGCTGTACCCGTGAGTGTGCTGAGGCCCAAGGTAAAGATCTTGGCATCATCGCAACGGACGCTGGTTGGAACATGTACGTTGGTGGTAACGGTGGTATGAAACCTCGCCACGGTGATTTACTGGCAGCCGATCTCGACCATGACACACTCATCAAATACGTCGATCGCTACTTGATGTTCTATGTCCGTACTGCCGACAAACTACAGCGTACCTCTACTTGGTTAGAAAGCCTTGATGGTGGTGTTGAATACCTACGTGAAGTGATTGTTAACGACAAGCTAGGTATCAACGAGCAACTTGAAGCTGATATTGAAAAGCTGATCAGTTCTTACCAGTGTGAGTGGTCAAATACACTAGATAACGAACAACAGCTAAAACGCTTTAGCCATTTCATTAACAGCGACAAGCGTGATGACAATGTGGTGTTTGTGCCTAGCCGTGATCAGCACCGCCCTGCAACAAACGAAGAAAAAGCGCACACCTATGCTATTTCATTGGAGGAAAACGTATGAGTTCTTGGATCACAGCCTGTCAATTAGATGATTTGATTCCGGGTACAGGAGTCTGCGCTCTGATTGAAAATACCCAAGTGGCTATCTTCCGTCCCGATCAAAGTGAGCAACTGTTTGCGATTAACAACATGGATCCTTTTTCAAAATCCAATGTGTTATCTCGCGGCATCATTTGCGAGCACCAAGGCGAATTATGGGTAGCTAGCCCTCTGAAAAAACAGCGCTTTGCGCTAGCTAATGGACGTTGTTTAGAAAACCCAGAGATGAATATCGAAAGCTATCAAGTTCAAGTCAAAGACGGCAACGTACTCATTCAGCTGTAACACGCTATTGGGAAATAGCCTCAGTGCTATTTCCCACTTTTTGGCATAGGTATAGAGCCTAGCGGTTAGGTTATCTATCCCAAAGAGTTTAATTTTATACAGGGAAATACTATGTACGCAGACACAATAAAGAAATGTTCAGCCAATGCCGCACGTATTGTTGAATTTGCAGATAAGGAAAAAGTTGGTTTTTGGCTAAGCTCCGCAATGGCTGGCGCTTATGTCGGTTTAGGGATCATTCTTATTTTCACCCTAGGAAATATGGTTGATCCTTCTATTCGCCCACTAGTAATGGGCGCGACATTCGGTATCGCACTTACCCTTGTTATCGTGGCTGGCTCTGAGTTATTTACAGGTCACACGATGTTTTTAACCTTTGGTGTGAAAACTGGTCAAATCACCGTTGCAGATACTCTTCGTGTATTACCACAAACATGGATGGGTAACCTACTTGGCTCCATTGGTGTTGCGTTACTCTTCTTCTACGCTGGCGGCGGAAAACTGCTTCCTGATTCAAGCAGCTTAGTGAATAACGTTGCTCTTGCTAAAACAGAAGCATCAGCCACTGTACTGCTCTTTAAAGGCATTTTATGTAACTGGTTAGTCTGTTTAGCAATCTGGATGTGCCAACGTGTTGAAGGCTCAGCGAAATTCATTGCTATTTGGTGGTGTTTACTTGCCTTTATCGCATCAGGTTACGAACACTCAATCGCAAACATGACGATCTTTGCTCTATCTTGGTTTGGTCAGCACACTGAAGCCTTTACTCTTGCTGGTATCGCTCACAACCTATTTTGGGTAACGCTAGGTAACACAATTTCAGGTGTTGTATTTATGGGATTAGGTTACTGGTTTGCAACGCCACGCGTACAACGTCCATACTTAGGATCTGCTCAAGCAAGCGCTCAAAAGCAAACAGCTTAATTTACGACATAAGATAAAGACTCAGCCTGGAGCAAATAGAATGACAACAAACGAAACTGTGTATTCACTACCACAATCAGAAGTAAAGGCTTGTGCCAATATCGGTAAAGTCATACTTGTTGGTGCAGGTCCCGGTGATCCTGATCTGTTAACAGTGAAAGCATTACGTTGTATTCAACAGGCTGATGTCATTGTCTATGATCGCCTTGTGTCTAACGAAATTGTTGAGCTATTCCCTCACCACTGCGAACGTATTTTTGTGGGTAAAGAAGCAGGCAATCATTGTGTGCCGCAAGGTGATATCAACCAAATTCTAGTATCACAAGCACTTAACGGTAAATTAGTCGTAAGGCTTAAAGGAGGCGATCCTTTCATTTTTGGTCGTGGTGGTGAAGAGTTAGAAGCGCTACTTCCTTTTAAGATCCCGTTTGAAGTTGTACCCGGCATTACCGCTGCATCAGGCTGCGCTGCTTATTCAGGTATTCCTTTAACACACCGAGATCACGCCCAAAGTGTTCAGTTTATTACAGGGCATCTAAAAGAAGGCAAAGATCAAATCGATTGGTCGTCATTAGCACGAGCAAATCACACTTTGGTATTCTACATGGGGTTAAACCAAAGCCATGTTATTCGTCATAAACTCAGTGCTTATGGCATGTCACTGGCAACCCCTATCGCTATTATCGAACGTGGTACAAGTTCACAACAGCGAGTACACACAGGCGATTTAGCTCAGTTAGAATCATTAGCAGAACACGCTGAAAGCCCTGCTCTAATTTTGATAGGCAGCGTGACGACACTGACTCATCACTTACATTGGTTTCAACCAGACGAGACTATTGACGCTTCTAGCTATCCCAAAGTTTATCAGTATCAAACAACACGTAAGGTAAGCTAACGCAATCAAATAAAAAGGCACTTAGCATTTTCTCTTTCTAGTAATAACTTAACCCCAGTGCCTTTTTAAATACGTTTTGTGACCATATTTTTAATAATCAAAGCAATAAGAACAACTCAACTTACAGCCAAGCCATTATCGCGGTGATAAATAATCCAATAAGCCCCAATAAACTCACCACGAAAAAGATGCTGCGTAATACTTTTAAATTAAAGTAATAGCACAACATATGCCCTACTCGTCCAAATAAATAAACCACAGCGAAACCATTAACCCAGTGAGCAATAGGCTGAGAAAATAGCGCAAACAGAACGAATACAATAAAGATCCCAAGGCTTTCATTACTATTAGCTAATGCTCTATTAGCTCGGAATAAAAAGTGTTCATGGTTAGCTTCAATGGCAAAACCGGGAATGTGCTTTTTACTAAGAATCGACACATCTAAAACGATTAACTGTAGTAACAACAACAGCCCCACTAAGCCAATAACCCAAATTGTGATTTTATAGGGAAGCAAAAATTCCATTGAACTGTCCTTTTATCAATATTTAATCGTTCTCGGTATGCCACACCTCATAATGACGTTCTACATTGACGGTAATTCTTCCCCATTCAGATGCTGTAACACGCCTTTGATGATGCTCAAAAGCATTATTGTTAGAAAACTCTTCATAAACATCAAAATAACAGGGAGAGTGTGAGCGTTGGTTAACATTAAACACTAAACAGCCGGGCTCTTGCTTTGTTAGTGCGACGTGTTTCTCAAGCGCTTTACTGACGATGTTCAATTCATCTTCAGGAACAACAATAAATCCTTGTAATATCACTTTTCCCATATCTTCAACTTCTTCGTTAGAGTGAAAATTCTATTTAATATTAACTTTAAAAAGAGGTTCGATAGGCTTATCAACAAAGTAAGCCCAGACATGCTCAAACACACGATGCTGATTAGGAAATGGCGTTAACGCTTTCGCTTCTTCTAATGTGCACCATTGATAATCCGTGTGTTCATGATTAAGTACTATGGCTTGATTGGGAGGACATATAACAACGAAAACAGGAATGATTTGCAGCACATTCACATTGGCTTCAAAAAATTGTTGGAGGTATTGAGCGTTGTAAAGATCGACAACGTTGATTTGAGTTTCTTCATAAAACTCACGAACAATGGCTTGCCAAGCGGTTTCTTCACCTTCGATAGAGCCGCCAACATGGCACCAATATCCGCCTTTTACTCGTTTCATCAGTAGCATTTTCATCACGCCATCTATTTCAGATAACGCAACCCCTGCCACAATGGAAGAATCTATCGGGATCATAATCTCACCTCAACATACTAAGTCTCATCAAACCTTAGCAGGTTATAAAATTGAATGCTGTATGATCCCGATATGCTTTCGATAAACTTCTAATTATTTGTATTCATGGCGCTTTCCCAGCGTTGAACTAAATTCGTTTTAGTTCTTTGTTCCACAATCATTGTGACAATAAAAGCCATGATCGCCACAATTGCTGATGCTGAAACCACAGGCACTAAAACAACACCAAAATAACGCGTCCAAAGAATAGCCAATGCCACGAACCAGCCAAATAGGAACATGGTGTTATTTAAAGAAATAGAAACAAGACTTAACAATTTCACTGATGATACTTGCGGTTTTAAATGCGGTGATTGTTTTAAGGTATGTGAGCTAAATATTTTCGCAGTAATAAATGAAAGTATTGCACCTAAACCAAAGGATAATGATACCGCTTGCCCCCAAACAGACACTTCAGTTGTTGAAATCATGTCAAGTGACATAGGCACATGTAATTTATCCGCAAAGGCATGTGATGCAACAAAGTAGTTGATAACCGCATTAATCACTGCGCCAATGACGGAATCTTTTAGAGATATTTTAACTGTATTCATCGTTTATAAATAACCATAAAAAAGGCCGTAAATACGGCCTCTTATTAATATTCGACTAATTAGAAGCTAACTTTGTCCGCATCAAAGTAGTAACGTGCAGGTGCGATATTCATACCACCAGTAACGGGTAAGCAAACACCTGTAATAAAGCCCGCTAGATCACTTGCAAGGAAGCTAACAGCATTCGCGATATCTTCAGGCTCACCCATGCGCTTAATCGGCTGGGTTGCTAAGAAGTTATCAATGAACTCTTGGTTCAAGTTGTTCTTCACCGCATCCGTTGCAATCATGCCCGGTAGAACCGCATTACAACGAATACCGAAACCCGCATATTGAATTGCGATTTGGCGCGTCATATGGTTAATGGCATTTTTCGCTGTACCGTATGAGATACTCGACATCTCAGCACTTAAAGAAGACAATGATGAGATGTTAACAATGCTACCACCACCGTTTTTCACCATCGTTGGGATCACGGCTTTTGACGGAATAAACACGCTATTAATGTTAGCAAGCATGTTCTTTTCCCAATCAGCAACATCAGTATGTGCTAAATCACGATCTTTACGTAAATCAACACCGCCAAAGTTATTCACTAGCACATCAATCTTGCCTTCTTTTTCAAGAATAGAATCAATCAGTGGTGCGTAAGAATCATTATCAAAGGCATTAAAGAACATGCCTGTCGCTTTACCATTGTTTTTCTTAATTTCTTCTGCTGTTGCTGCTGCTTCATCAACATTCCAATCAGCCACATAAACATTGGCACCTTGAGCAGCTAATAACAGGCTACATGCTTTACCAATGCCTTGTGCGCCCGCAAGTACTAATACTGTTTTATTCTGGAACATAACTCACCCATTATTGAACAATGTTTTTTATTGAATTCAAAAAAAAGCGTTACCATGTTGATATAAAAACATAACCCTGCTTTTTGTTATCTACAAATATAAGGCAAAGGTAAAATCAAATCTTCAACATAAGAAACGGTTTTCGTCGTTATACTGCTTAATTGAACCATGTTCAATAAATATATTGTAAATAATATTAATAACCGTTTTTTCGTCACGTAGTACCCTGTTTCTTACTCATTATATCTAACAAGCTAACGCCGCTTTGTTACTTTATGGATTAGAGAAATAGCGAAAAACCGCAAACAACAGATACAAAAAAGGCCTGATAATCAGGCCTTTATAAACAATATATTCGATTAATGGTTATCAGCGTTTAACAAGTCATCTTTCGCTGCTTTAAGGTATTGCACCATTGACCAGTAGGTTAATACCATTGCCACGTAAAGTGATGCGTAACCTAACCACACAACATATTCATGTGGGTGCCATAGTAATAATAGTAATGCGAACATCTGCGATGCTGTTTTTACTTTACCGACCCAAGACACAGCAACACTTGCACGTTTACCAATTTCAGCCATCCACTCACGCAGAGCTGAGATGATAATTTCACGACCAATCATAGTCACAGCAGGAATCGTTACCCATACTGAATGGTAATGTTCTACGACTAACACTAACGCTGTTGCTACCATTAATTTGTCAGCAACCGGATCAATGAAGGCACCAAAACGGGTGGTTTGATTTAACTTACGAGCTAAGTAACCATCAAACCAGTCAGTGACACCAGCAATCCAAAAAATCAACGCTGTAGCAAAAGCAGACCACTCGTACGGCACATAAAAGGCAATAACAAAAAATGGGATGAGTAGGAGCCGAACGAAACTTAAGATGTTAGGTATTGATAAACGCATAATATTATTCTTATGTTCAAAATCAGAGTTTAATCTACTCGACAAGCCTACTCCAAAGTATGCTTATGTGCGAATTTATCAGTAAATTAAACCAAAAAAGTGCAGCAAACTAACTATGTTGCAATGCATCGACTATTTTTTCTGCTAAAGCAGGGCTAATACCAGGTACTTTTGCGATTTCTTCCTTACTTGCTTTTTTCAGCTCTTGCATACCACCCATATATTTGAGCAACGCTTGGCGTCGTTTTGGTCCAATACCTTCTACATCTTCAAGACTACTGCGCTTACGTACCTTGGCACGTTGGGCACGGTGACCACTAATCGCATGGTTATGACTTTCATCACGAATATGCTGAATTAAATGCAGTGCAGGAGAATCACTTGGCATCGATATTTCTTCGCCAGTGACAAAAATTAACGTTTCTAAGCCTGGTTTACGTGTTGTCCCTTTGGCAACACCCACCAACATAGGACGCTTAGGCCAATCAGCAATATAAGGTTTTACTACATCATACGCTCTTGATAATTGACCTCTACCCCCATCGATGAAAATTATGTCTGGAATTTTATCTAATTCCATTTCTTTACTATAACGACGCTCTAAAACCTGTGCCATTGCTGCATAATCATCACCACCCGTGATGCCAGTGATATTATAACGACGGTACTCTTGCTTATAAGGACCGTCTTGGTTAAATACCACGCAAGAAGCGACTGTTTTCTCACCCATAGTATGACTGATATCAAAACATTCCATGCGTGAAATGGGCTTTAAGTTTAATGCTTGTTGCAGAGCAAAGAAACGCTCTTGTATCGTTAAACGATGATTTATTTTGCTCGTCAGTGCCGTCTCAGCGTTTGTTTTCGCCAATTTTAAATACTGAGCACGATTTCCCCGTGGATTGTATTTAAAACTGATGTTACGCCCCGCCATCTCAGTTAACGCTTTAGCAATGGTTTCTCCCTCTTCACCCAGTGTTTCACTTAATAAGATAGCGCTTGGGATCACACGTCCTTCAACCTGATTAAAGTAATACTGAGTAACAAACCCCGTTAAGACTTCGGTTAAGGTGGCATCGGCTGGGACTTTAGGGAAATAACTGCGGCTACCTAAGATCTTACCTTGGCGAATATATAAACCATGAATACAGGCTAAACCGTTGCTGTGTGCAATACCGATAACATCAATATCATCTTCATTATCTTGGCTAACGAATTGCTGCTCTTGAATACGCCTTAATGCCTGAATTTGATCGCGGTAAGTCGCAGCTCGCTCAAACTCTAATGCTTGGCTAGCTTGCTCCATTTTTTCGACCATAATGCTGATCACTTGGCGATCTTTGCCCTGTAAAAATAGCCGTACTAATTGCACCTGCTGCTGATATTCGTCATCGCTGATCAAACCTTCAACACAGGGTCCTGAACAACGACCAATTTGATACATCAAACAAGGACGACTACGATTAGCATAAACAGAATCTTCGCATTGACGCACAGGAAAGATTTTTTGCATTAAATGCAAACTTTCTCGCACTGCGCCAGCATCAGGGTAAGGACCAAAATACTCTCCTTTACGACGTTTAACGCCACGGTGGATCGACAAACGAGGATGTTTGCTCGCACTCAGAAGAATATAAGGATAAGACTTATCATCACGCAGCAATACATTGTATTTTGGCAAATACTGCTTGATGTAATTGTGTTCAAGGATAAGGGCTTCAGTTTCAGTATGGGTAACCGTCACATCCACATTGCTGATATTTTTCACCAATGCGCGAGTTTTTTCACCCGCAACATTAGTGCGAAAATAGCTAGATAGGCGTTTCTTTAAATCTTTCGCTTTACCTACATAAATAACAACACCAGCGGCATCGTACATACGATAGACGCCTGGCTGATGTGTTACTGTTTTCAGAAAAGCTTGAGGATCAAAACTTTTTTCGTTTGGAACATCTGACACTATAACGTCTCTGTATCAAGCATTCCGTGGCGAATAGCAAGGTGAGTTAACTCAACATCACCGCTAATATCTAATTTGTTGAACAAACGATAGCGGTAACTATTCACGGTTTTAGGGCTTAAATTTAACTGCTCTGAAATGTCAGTGACTTTTTGCCCTTTGGTGATCATCATCATGATCTGAAGTTCACGCTCAGAAAGCTCTTTAAAAGGGTTTTCAGAGTTTGAAGCAAACTGACTTAAAGCCATCTGCTGCGCAATTTCAGGTGAAATGTAACGCTGACCACTGTTTACCATTCGAATCGCATTAACCATTTCATCAGGACCTGCTCCCTTAGTTAAGTAACCAGCAGCACCTGCTTGCATTACTTTCGTTGGGAACGGATTTTCCGTATGAATTGTTAAAACAATAATCTTTACATCGGGATTGAATCGTAAAATCTTACGGGTTGCTTCAAGTCCACCGATACCTGGCATATTCATATCCATAAGAATGATATCGGCATGATTGCTACGACACCATTTTACGGCTTCCTCACCACTGACGGCTTCCCCTACCACTTTAATACCACGGACATCTTCAAGAAGACGTCTAATCCCTGTGCGAACCAGTTCGTGATCATCTACAAGGAATACATTAATCAAGCTGTATCTCCAATGATTTGGCTCTGCACCCAGCCGGAATGGCAGGATAGCTACTACTAATACTATATAATTCTACCTTAACTTAACACTTCACCTTATGCTGATTCTGTGTATCAGTGCAAAGTTTCGTACCAAGTTAAAGCTTGACATTAGACTTTCTTATTATTCTTTTTTACACGCTTCAAAATAAAAAACGCCAGCCGA
>NZ_SSMG01000008.1 GCF_009873615.1 Photobacterium lucens | reverse complement strand
ATTATAGATATTCATCACATAAATGATGTTGTGTTTGATCATTGCTATAACGTAAACAATTTAACTGCTAAACCATCAACATGATAAATAATATTCAATTATATAATTTGAATAACCATTAAATTTGTAACTTTTATAAGTGAGAAATCAATAAGCTATATGTAATGAGGATGTAATGCCCTAAAAACAGTTACACAAAAAAAAGCAAAGCGTTATCATTAACATCTTAATCGCTCTGTTACTTATTGAAGCACCTAATTATCATTATGACATTACCAAAATCCACATTAGCGCTTTTCGGCTGCTCTCTTTTCTTTCTCGTTGCTTGTGAATCCACGGTAAATGCATCACCGCAAACAGAACAATCAATTAAAAAACCCGTTGTTACGACAACAACGCATCAAAAAACAGTAAAACACATCGCTAAAGCTCAACGACAAAAAGAGCAAGAGATGGTTAAGTTTGCTCGAAAATACATCGGCACAAAATATGTGTGGGGTGGCAATACCCCAAAAGGCTTTGATTGCTCCGGCTTTATAAAATATGTATATAACAAGTACGATATCAGTATTCCACGTACTACTGCTGCTTATCCTTCTCTTTTCTCGAAGAAAGTCTCATTAAAAAATGCGCAAGTGGGTGATTTAATTGTTTTTACAGGTACTAACCCTAACGTACGTAGACCTGGACACGCAGGCATTATCACTGAAGTAGGTAAAAACTCTTTAAAGTTTGTCCATAGTTCATCATCAAAGAAACACTTTGGTGTGACAGAAACAGATTACTATAAGAGTGGTTATCCAAAGCGTTATTTAACCGTGGTTCGTATGTAATTTTCTCAATCAAAAAAGGAGCTTAGTGCTCCTTTTTTAGTGTCATTTATTCTTTACACTTCTGAAATTGCTAAAATTCCTGTCATCTAGCTCTATAACAAGAAACTTTGTATCATCAGGCTCAACTAAGGTAATTGCTAACGATAGCTGTATCGTACTCCAATAGTCATTACCATTTGGTTATACAGGTTCGGTCACCTTGTATATACCAAGAATAAGGGGCTGTTAGATCGGTCAATCTAACAGCCCCACACTTTCCTATTATAGCTAGGTTTAAATCACCTGAGCGCCAATCAAGAACAAGCCAAAGCCAAGGCAGATAGCCATCGCAACTTGTCCACCAGCAACTTCATAATGTAACTCATTCGCTGATACAGCCTGATGTGTTTTATCGTCTTTACGTAAGTTTCTTACCATCAACATCGGTATAAAAATAGCGATGAACACTAAGATTAATCCTGCATAACTTAACACTGGTAAGAACTTATCAGCAGCAAACAGTGCCCCTAGCAATGGCAAAATAAATGTAATCACATAAGTTACAGCACGATTTTGCTTAAATAGATCAACGTTTTGATCAAACAGGGATAGCGCAACACCAAAGAACGATGTCAATAACGCTAGACCCGTAAACAGTGACAAAATCACATGAATACCATCAAAGCGTGCAGCTAAGACATTGATCAACTCAGACACATTATTAAATTGTGATAACTGCTCAGAAGATAAGCTCCCCACTACGGCATACAACCAAAGTAGGTAACACAACAGCGGGATAAAGGAACCAATCAGGATCATATTTCTAAGCTGTTGATGCGTCGCTTTATGGTTGTATGACACGAGCGATGGGATCACAGGGAAGAAGCCAAAACTGGTAAATAGCACCGCACTGGTTTTGATCAAATCAATATTGCTATCGTTACTTGAGTTAAAGAAATGTGCTAATGACATATTAGGCACAAGAGCAAATAAGGTAATAACCAACATCGCTAGCATCGATAAGAACAATACACGATTGAGTTTATCAATAACGCCAGTCCCTGCTGCTACAATCGCACCTGCAATTACAGTAAATATGATTTGGCTTTGTGCTAAAGACAGATCTAAGCCCACATTTAGCATGAGTTTATGAACTAAATCCCCTGCACCAATGATGTAAGCCATTAATAAGCAGATCAAAAGAGCATAAAGCAAACCATTGGTAATTAGCTGACCGCCTTTACCTAATGTCTGCTTAGCAATGGTATTCATCCCTAATCCGCCACCAACTTTAATGCTGGCTTCTAGCAATAACAAAGCGGCATAAGTCGTTCCGCTCCAAATAACTAACATCAAAATCGTACCAGAAAGCAATCCAAACTGAGCTAATACCATTGGAATAGCTAACATGCCGGCACCAAGCGCCGTGCCCGCAATAATTAGCGAGCTACCTAATAATTTTAAATTCACACAAAACCCTTACTTCATACTTGCAGCACTAAGCCTCAGCGGTGAGCTGCTATTTCTCGAATATATAAAAACAATATTGGCGGCTTTTATAAGCCGTAACTAAATCGAGATGAAAATAAGGACTGAACTGGTAGGACAGACGACAGAGAATGTCGCTGTATTGATTTTTTTGAAAGGTCACATAACATTAATCGTACTCCAAAAACGATATTATTCATGATGAGTGGTCATGATGTGTTGTTTCGGTCAAAACGCACATCGCTCATCTGTTGTCATACTAAAACACATTACAGTGGAATGAAATGGGATATTGTATCCTCAGACCAGCAAAATGCTTATAAAAGCCTTCAGTAGTTATAACTAAAGGCTTATCGAATACTTCAAAGAGGTAGTTAGTCAGAATAATGGGTAGTTATCCCATTTGTTTTTCAGAGGCAAGACTCACTAATGTTAAGCTGTTAAATGAGCCTGGTTTTACCGCAATTAAACTACCGTCACCAAACTGAATACCATCAAAGAATTGAGAGCCCCACTTAACACGTTTAAAGTGTGCGTAACGTGCTTTGGCGTACACAGTTTCTAACGCGTTCAATGCACCATCACGCTTTACTTGTTCAAGAATAGCTTGGCTCAATAATTTATCAGCAATAGACATAGTTGCCTCCTACAAAACAATCGCGTTTTTCCATATCCGCTCATTTCTTTGTACCAAACATAGCAATTTATGCAAGGGCACTATCCTCAGTTTATGTGTTTTTCCACTTATTAGTTTAAAATTCATCCATAAAAAAAGCTCAGCGTATGAATCTGAGCTTTTGAATTTAATGAAATTATTAATTGGCATTTACACCGTGAATGAACCGTTTTCTTGTTTTGGATTTGGCCCAAATCGGTTATCACCTGGCTTGCTGTCTTGTACCATGAAATAGATCAGCACTAAGATACCTACAATCGGAACAAACATGATCAGTGCCCACCAACCTGTACGATCTTGGTCATGCAAACGACGGACAATCACGGCAAGATTAGGGATCACAATAAAGAGTGAATACAATGCTGCTAATAGTCCGTAGCCATCGCCAAATGTAGGCAAGCCTAAAACACTATCTGCAACACCGAGTGCCAAACTAACTAACGCACTAATTAAAGTAAAAAACCAAAACTCTTTACGACGAGAACGCCCATTAAACTGTGCGTACTTTTTTAATACCGCAATGTACCAATCCATCTTTCTTCCCTTTATGCCCAAATATAGAACCGAATAAATATGTTTAAAATGTATGCCTTTTCAAGATAGTAGCCAAGTCTTTTATTAGTAACATCTGATGTGAGGCTGCTCGAAAATAAAAATAATAGCGACTGTCTATTTTATCGGCATTGTGAGTAAGGTTATAAAGCCTATAAATTATGCATATAGTTTTACGCTTATTAACCTTTCCTATCTCATTATTAGTGCTACTAACACTAACTGCAATAGGGATAGACAATGCGAAAGACACTTCTTACCTGTGCATTAACCGTCGCTTTTAGCGCATCACAGGCATACGCAGCAGATTGTACCAATATCGATGAGTGGCAAGCTGATATCGCATATAACGGTGGCAGCCAAGTGCAACAACAAGGCAGCCTTTATAAAGCGAATTGGTGGTCACAAGGTAACGCGCCAAGTAGTCATTCAGGAGATTGGCAAGAATGGACGTTAGTTGATAGTTGTGATGCAGGTGGAAACCAAGTACCAACAGTTGCGCTTACCTCACCAGTTGATTATGCACAACTCAGTGAAAGCAGTGACATCACTATTGCAGCCAATGCCAGCGATAAAGACGGCACAATCAAACAAGTTGAGTTTTTCTTAAATCAACAATCCATCGCAGTTATTGATAAAGCACCGTATCAGATCAATTGGACCACCGTACTCGGTAACCACACAATCTCAGCGGTTGCGACTGATAACGAAAACGCAACCCAAACCGATACCGTCACTGTGAGTGTTATCTCTGCTAATGAGAACATAGCACCAACGGTTGCTATCAGCTCACCAACGGCAGATTCGAATGTAACTGAAGGCGATAGTGTTACGATAACTGCCAACGCACAAGATAAAGATGGCTCGGTTACTAAAGTAGAGTTCTTTGTTGATGATCAGCTTATTGCGACGAGTACATCAGCACCGTTCACAACTCAATGGACAGCCACTGCTGGCAGCCACCAGATCATTGCCAAAGCGACAGATAATGAAGGCAGTGCAACAACCTCAACAGCAGTCAGCATTAATGTTAATGAAGTCATCGTTGGCGGCGGTTGTGGCGATATTCCAACCTTTAAGTCAGGCACTCAATATGCGGCGGGTGATTTAGTTGAAAATAACAACCATAAATATCGCTGTGATATTGCTGGTTGGTGCTCTTCCTCTTCAGATTGGGCCTATGCTCCGGGTGAAGGTCAACATTGGAGTGATGCATGGACTGATCTCGGTATTTGTGCCATTGCACCTGAAGTGACATTAACATCATTAAGTGGTCAACAAACTGTACTAGCAGGCACAACATTAACCATTGATGCTGAAGCGACTGATGCTGATGGTACTGTGACACAAGTCAGTTTCTACGCTAACGATCAGCTGATTGAAACGGATACCAGCGCACCGTACAGCGCACAATGGCTAGCATCAGGATTAGGTAATACCACCATCAAAGCCGTTGCAACCGATAATGAAGCCAATACAGGCGAAGCAAGCGCAACTGTGACCGTCAGTGATCAAGCCATAGTGACTACTCTAACCTCACCTGCCAGTGGCTCGGTAGTTACCTTAGGCAAAACATTAACCCTTTCTGCAACCGCAACAGCACTCACAGGTGATGTGCGTCAGGTTGATTTCATTATTAACGGTAATATTGTTGCTACTGATACAACAGCTCCTTACAGCGCATCTTGGACTGCACAATCAGCAGGCAGTTACACCGTGACAGCCCTAGCAACAACTGGTAATGGTGAAACGGCATTATCTACAGCTGCTAGCATTAAAGTACAAGAGCCTATTGATACCAAACACAACCTAATTGGTTACTGGCATAACTTTGTTAATGGCTCTGGCTGTCCTATCCGTCTTGGTGATATTTCACCTGACTGGGATATTATCGACATTGCCTTTGCTGATAACGATAGAAACAGTAACGGTACTGTTCACTTCAATCTATACAATGGCGATATGCACAGCAGTTGTGCTCCGTTAGATCCCCAACAATTTAAAGATGACGTACGTAAGCTTCGTGCCCAAGGTAAAATCATCGTACTATCACTCGGTGGTGCTGAAGGTACTATCACGCTAAATACCGATTCAGACCAAGCGAACTTTGTTTCAAGCCTAACTGACATTATCAACGAATGGGGTTTTGACGGTTTAGATATCGATTTAGAAAGTGGCTCTAATCTGCTTCATGGTACCCAGATCCAAGCTCGTTTACCTGTCGCATTAAAACAGATTGAGAAAAATATTGGTGGTGATATGTATCTCACCATGGCACCAGAACACCCTTATGTACAAGGAGGCATGATTGCTTACTCTGGTATCTGGGGCGCTTACATTCCTATGATTGATCAATTACGTGACATGCTGAACTTGCTTCACGTCCAGCTATACAATAATGGCGGCCTAGCCAATCCATACATATCAGGTGCTGCACCTGAAGGCTCGGTGGATATGATGGTAGCATCAGTCAAAATGCTGATTGAAGGCTTTGAGCTCGCAGATGGTAGCCAATTTGCACCACTTCGTGATGATCAAGTCGCTATTGGTTTACCTTCAGGCCCAAGCTCAGCTAACTCAGGTCAAGCCCCTACCCAAAACATTATTGATGCCCTTGATTGTGTCACGAAAGGCAGCCGTTGTGATTCAGTTGTACCAACAAAACTCTACCCTAACTTTGGTGGTGTAATGACATGGTCAATTAACTGGGATGTGCATGATGGTTTTAACTTCTCAGGCCCTATTGGGAAAAAACTGCAAGAAATGAATAGCCAGCGATAACTAAAGCAGTAGAAACAACAACGCCAAGGCAAATAGCTGCCTTGGCGTTTTTTATTCTTCTTATAACTTACAATTAATAGCGGCTTAATTCGCACCACTTTCATGGTCTCGACTTCAAAGCCTGCAACCGTCACCGTTTCAGGGTAATAGGTCATATTCACTTTCGCACCCTTTAGGCTTTGGTATTTTTTCTTTCGCTTAAACTTAAAAGGCACATCATAGCCTTCAATCATCAAGGTATGCAGGATCCAATCACCATCTTCACGTTGAGTATGAGAATGCACTTTTAAACCATCGCTATGGATCAATTCAGCATGTTTCGCTACTAGCTTATCAACATCCGATTTCATCGCATTTAGATCCTTTTAATCAATGAATAGCCCATACGAAAACAGAGAGCTTAAGCTCTCTGTTCAATCTTAACCGCTTACTGAGCGATGTTACTACGAAAGTGGAATAAATAAACCCGCTAACGTTGCACTCATTAAGTTTGCTAGGGTTGCAGCAAAGATCGCTTTCATACCCAAACGTGCAATCTCAGGACGACGTTGAGGAACGATACCGCCTAAACCACCCATTAACATTGCAATAGAAGTTAGGTTAGCAAAACCACATAGAGCAAAAGTCACGATTGCTTGAGAGTGCTCACTCAGTTTTGCAATGGTTTCAGGCTTCATTAGCTCTGCAAATGCAATAAATTCGTTAACCGCAATCTTAGTACCGATCAAGCTTGCTGCCGTTGTTGCTTCAGACCATGGCACACCAATTAACCAAGCAACAGGTGCAAATACATAACCAAAGATCATATCTAAGCTTAGGTGATGTAGACCATTCCAATCAAAGCCTAACCATTGACCAACAGAAGCTAACCAATTACCTACATGACCTAGACCACCGTTCACTAATGCAATTAA
The DNA here is from genome assembly GCF_009873615.1 of Photobacterium lucens. Lineage (GTDB taxonomy): Bacteria > Pseudomonadota > Gammaproteobacteria > Enterobacterales > Vibrionaceae > Photobacterium > Photobacterium lucens. The sequence continues at coordinate 15,149 of NZ_SSMG01000008.1, read as the reverse complement.
GCTGATCACTGCAAGTAAACTCGCACCTACTGCCATTGCAATTTGTAAACCGCTAAGCGCACCACGAGAAGCGGCATCAACCATGTTTACTGGTTCATCTTCTTCACCGTCATCTTCTTCTTCCATGGTGTGAACACCTTCAGTTTGAGGTACAAGCAATTTCGCCATCATCAAACCCGCAGGCGCAGACATAAAGCTTGCAGCAATAAGGTATTTCAGCTGAACGCCTAAACCTGCATAACCCACCATAGTACCGCCAGCAACAGAAGCTAGACCGCCAACCATAACTGCAAACAGTTCAGAGCGTGTCATACGAGACAGGAATGGACGTACAACCAGCGGCGCTTCAACTGAACCAACAAAGATATTTGCCGTTGCCGACATCGATTCTGTACGTGTAGTACCTAAAAAATACTGCAACACGCCACCGATACCACGGATCACCCACTTCATTACACCTAGGTAATAAAGCACAGAGATCAACGCAGAGAAAAATACGATAGAAGGGAGTACGTTAACCGCAAAAATAAAACCTAGTTTAAATTGTGCTAATTGACCAAATAGGAATTCTGTACCCTCATGGCCATATTCAATGATGCCTGATACTGCACCAGAAACACTGTTTAAAACTACACGACCAATAGGCACGTATAAAATAAAGCCAGCAAAGATCACTTGCACGCAAAATGCACCCAATACGGTGCGCCAATTTACCGCGCGACGATTTTCAGAAAATAAAAAACCAACGGCAAAGATTACGATAATGCCTAAGATGCCGACCAAATAATGCATGGTCATTCTCCAATGTGTAGTAGTAAACGATTGCGGGGGGATTTTAGGGAGAAATAAAAGTGTGACAAGGATCAAATTGTTATTACCATTAACCAATCAATAACAACTTTCGCCATAACCGCTGTTTTTTTCAGCTAAGCAAACGAAATACGTGATATTGGTTCCTATAAGGAATACTATTGTTTCTATAGTTTACAATTAGAAACGTTTGCGACAGCGTTTGGCTAACCGTTTGCGTCAAGCTGTCGCTTTTTACATCATATGATTGGTGAAAATAAATACGCCAACTTACGCTATTTATTCCCACCAGCAGACTTTTCACTATATTTGGCAGGAAATATTACCCAGTTCGATATGCTCTCGGATAAATTCAATAAACAGGTTAACCTTTGTTGGCAAATATTTATGGCGAGGATAAACCGCATATAAAGGCATGTGCTGTGTTAATTGCCATTCCGGCATCAGACGAATGAGCTTCCCCTGACGAATTTCATCTTTTAATAAATATGTCGCTAAATATCCTACTCCATTACCTGCAATAGTTGCATCACGGATAGCATCAGCGGAATCGACACGATAATTCCCTGTTACCTTTACTTGCAAATCTTCTTCTTTCAGACTGAAGTTCCAAATATTATCCTTACGCTCACGGCTAAAATAGGTAATACAGTTATGTTGTTTCAAATCATCCGGATGGTAAGGCACACCATGTTTCGCAAGGTAGTCAGGGCTTGCAACTAAGACAAAATCACAATTAGTAAGATGGCGAGCAACAAAACCTTCTGGCGGTGAGTCCATAAAACCAATCCACAAGTCAAATTGCTCGGCAATAAGATCGACACGATGATCAAACAAACTCAACTCAAGATTTACTAATGGATGGCGTTCGTGAAATTCATTGATGTAAGGCGCAACATGGTTAGACGCGAAAGATTGAGCGATCCCCACTCTTAATGAACCTTGCTGGCTATCACCCAGTGCTAACAACTCACTTTCAGCTTCATTGATCTCGTCAACAACCTTTTCACAATGCTTTGCAAAGATACGTCCCGATTCAGTTAAAGCAAATGAGCGAGTGGTACGCTGCACCAATTGAACCCCTAGTCGCTCTTCTAGTTGCTGTACTAATTTACTGACTTGAGTACGGGAGATCTCAAGTAACTGTGCTGCTTTGGTAAAACTCTGCTGTTTTGTCAAAGCATTGAACACAACCATTTGCTGCGCTTTTTTTAACATTGATAACCTTTATGACTTCAAATAGTTGTAATGACTTTTAAACGTAAAAGCATACTAAACAACATTTTTCTTATTCTACTATAGATAGAAAGAGCGACAACCTATTGAAACCTTGGAAGGAAATCACACTAAAATTCAGATTGAAATATGACTGTCATAAACTTATATGGTCATAAATATGTACAACTTCAGCATAATTAAAATACTTTCTAATATTTCATAAGACACAAAAAATCAGATCTAGCCTCGCAAAAACATATACTTAAAAGAAATAACTTAATAAATATCAAATAATACGATTGAATTTAAATCAGTTTCAATTCCTATTAAGTATTTATGACAACATTCATAGAGTGTTCAAAGTTCTGAAACATAAGTGTCACATAACTTTCCTAACCTTTGTCTCGTTCATTCAAACCTATAGTAATCAGCAAACACGAAAGGACTAGGAAAATGAAAACAAAGATTATCGGCGCAATCGCTTTAGCAGGAACAATGGTAGCTAGCACTGCAGCAATTGCAGGCGAAACTATCTCTGTTGTAGGTTCAAGCTCTGTATCACCATTAATGGAAGTATTTGGTGAAACTTATGCTAAATCAAATGACGTAACAGTTGAGGTTCAAGGCCCAGGTTCATCAGCAGGCATCCGTACTGCACACGATGGCTCAGCCGATCTAGGTATGTCTTCACGTGACCTTAAAACGTCTGAAGAATCACCAGAAGTGAAAGAAGTGGTTATCGCTCGTGACGGTATTGCCGTTGTCGTAAACAACAGCAACCCTGTTTCAGACTTAACGAAAGAGCAAGTTGCTAAAATCTACAAAGGTGAAGTGACAAACTGGAAACAAGTTGGCGGTGAAGATAAGCCAATCGTTGTTGCTACACGTGATACAGCATCAGGTACTCGCGGTGCATTTGAAGACATCATGAGCCTTAAGAAAAAAATCAATGGCGTGAAAGTTTCTGCAATTTCACAAAAAGCACAAGTGGCAAGTGGTAATGGTCAGCTAAAAACAACTGTTGCTAACAACCCATTTGCAATCGGCTACATCTCTCTAGGCTCTGTTGATAATACTGTTAAACCTCTAGCAATCGACGGTCACAAGCCATCAGTTGCTGCTATCAAGTCTGGTGACTACACAGTTCAACGTCCATTCCTTGTTGTTTATAAAGAAGGTCGTCCATCAGCTGAAGCGCTTAAATTCCTATCTTGGATGAAAACTGCTGACGCACAAAAAATTGTTGAAAGCAAAGGCTTCATCTCTACGCACTAATAAGTATTTTTACGCTCAGCTCATTGAGCTGGGCGTTTTTTTGATTTCTCAGTAACTGGTCACGTTTGTACTGGTTCTGGAGTAAGTAATGACCATCGCGAATATTGAAAAAACAGCAAAGAAGCAAACTTCGCTTAAATCAAAAAAACGCATTGATTGGCGCGAAGTTTTCTTTAAAAACCTCTTCATGCTAAGTGCCGCTATTGGCATTTTATCCCTTATCACTATCGGCTACTTTATTTTCCGTGAAGGCTATGCAGCTTTTGCTCAAGCCGGTATTACAGGTATCGTTTTAGGCACAGATTGGTTACCACCAGCGCTTTACGGTATCGCCCCTATGATTGTGGCTTCATTAGTATCAACAGCGGGCGCTGTGGTTATTGGTGTGCCTATCGGTGTTCTAACCGCTATTTTTATCGCAGAAGTTGCACCTAAACGTTTAGCCGATCTTATTCGTCCTATGATTGAGCTACTGGCAGGTATTCCTTCTGTTGTTTACGGTTTCTTCGGCCTTGTTATTATCGTTCCACTTATCCAAGACTGGTTCAACGTACCTGCAGGTAATACGATTTTAGCCGGTATTATTGTTCTGGCAGTGATGATCCTACCAACGGTAATTACTGTATCAGAAACCTCTATTCGTGCTGTACCACGCGCCTATAAAGAAGGGTCATTAGCGTTAGGTGCATCATCAATGTTTACGATTTTTAAATTACTCGTCCCAGCTGCTCGCTCAGGCATCATGACAGGTGTGATTTTAGGTGTTGCACGTGCATTAGGTGAAACGATGGCAATCATTATGGTAATGGGTAACTCCCCCGCTATGCCTGAAGGTTTACTTGAATCAGCGCGTACGTTAACCGCTAACATCGCTATCGAAATGTCTTACGCAACAGGTATACACGCAAGTGCACTTTACGCTACCGGTATTGTATTGCTGGTATTCATCATGCTGCTAAATGGTGCGCTTCTATTCTTAAACCGTGAGCGTGCGAGGTAATAAAGAATGTCTTTAACAGCAAATAATTCAGCACTTCAAAGTGCAAACCCTAAAGCCCAAAAACGTAAAGATCAGATTTCTTTAGCACTCATTTGGTTATCTGCAGGCGTCACTGTCGGTTTCCTTCTTTGGGTTATCTGGTACATCTTAAGTAATGGCCTTGCCCATGTTAACTGGTCATTCATCACGTCGGATTACACCACTATCGGTCAAGAATCAGGTATCTGGCCTATGGTTGTTTCGACCATTTATATGGTGCTGGCATCCATTGCAGTTGCGGCTCCACTTGGCATTATGACGGCAATCTACCTAACAGAATATGCAAAAGTAGGTAGCCGTTTAGTAAAAGTTATTCGATTCTGTACAGAATCTCTCGCCGGTATTCCATCAATTATTTATGGTTTATTTGGTATGACTTTCTTCGTAGTTGTGCTTGGTTTTGGTTACTCGATCCTATCGGGTGCATTAACACTAAGTATTTTGATCCTTCCTGTGATCATCCGTACTACCGAGGAAGCGTTAATGGCTGTACCTCAAACTTACCGTGAAGGTTCTTATGGTTTGGGTGCATCTAAAATCTACACCATTTGGAGACTGATCCTTCCTAGTGCAATGCCAGGAATTGTCACTTCAATCATCCTCAGTGTCGGTCGTGTTATTGGTGAATCAGCACCCGTATTCATGACAGCAGGTATGGTTGCACGTATCCCTGAAAGTGTTTTTGACTCAGGTCGAACACTTACCGTGCACCTTTATAAATTAACTCAAGAACTTTACACCGTTCACGAATGGAATCAGGCCTACGGCACTGCCACTGTTCTGATTGTCATTGTTCTTGTTATTAACTTAATTACCAAACTGATTGCTAGCCGTTTTAACACTGCGACTTACTAATTTTGAGGAAGAGAAAATGAATAAATTTAACATTGAAAATCTAGATCTATTTTACGGCCAAAACCAAGCTCTAAAGAAAATCAACTTACCGATCCCAAACCGCCAAGTAACGGCGCTTATCGGTCCATCTGGTTGTGGTAAATCTACCCTACTACGTTGTTTGAACCGTATGAACGACCTTATTGAAGGCGTAACAATCAAGGGCTCATTAACAATGGATGACGAAAATGTATACGGCAATATCGACGTATCACAGCTTCGCATTAAAGTTGGTATGGTTTTCCAAAAGCCAAACCCGTTCCCAATGAGCATCTACGAGAACGTTGCATACGGTCTACGCGCTCAAGGCGTAAAAGACAAAAAAGTGATAGATGAAGTCGTGGAGCAATCGCTACGTGGTGCAGCATTGTGGGATGAAGTAAAAGATCGTTTGAAATCACACGCATTTGGCTTATCAGGTGGTCAGCAACAGCGTTTATGTATCGCCCGTACCATTGCGATGAAACCTGAAGTGATTTTAATGGATGAACCAACATCAGCACTTGACCCGATTGCAACCAAAAAAATCGAAGATTTAATGGAGTCTCTGAAGAAAGATTTCACCATTGTTATCGTTACTCACTCGATGCAGCAAGCACGTCGTATTTCAGATCGCACTGCATTTTTCTTAATGGGTGAGTTGGTAGAACATGATGAAACACAAAACCTATTTACTAACCCTAAAGATGATCGCACTCGTGGTTATGTAAATGGTGATTTTGGTTAATAATCAAGATATTTAGATTATTAACACTCTTCCTCCTCGCAGTTTTTAAAAATAATAATAGCGATGGTACTTTTGCCTCTTCTTCGGGAGAGGCTTTTTTGTTTCAATCACAATCTTTCTGATTGCATGTTTACTCATATAATCATGACATCTCAACTGAGCACAAATGAAACCCATCTTCTCTATAAGAACAACGTATTTTGATACATCACGTCACGATTTTATACATCTACAAATAACCTTGTTAAATTTTTATCCACTTCCACACATGCTTATTAGAAGATAAAAAATCAGTTCCTTATATTTGGCTATGAAATCAATAAACTAGGAAATAACACCTATTGTGATAAATAACTCACAACAACCAAACATACTTAATAAGTTGATACATCATTCTGATATTTTCCTATAGCGAAAAAACTAGATCCTGCTATATAATCCGCGCTAATTTTTTCAAATTTAAACATAGTTATGTCATAAACCAACATAACTGTGACGATACTAATCGTATTAATCCCTGCAGGAGTTAATTACCCCATGCGCTTACTGGCACTCATGTTATTGCTAGTTTCTTCACTTAGTTTTGCCCAAGCAACTAAGACAGAAGAACCACAACAAGCAGCAACGAACCCTAAAGTTGAACAACTTCTTGAGCTAAATAATGAGATTTCTACCTTAGCAAAAGAAGCCATAACCACAACAGGTTCATCTCTTGATGTTATCCGCTTGCAAGTTCTTAATAAAAACAATGAACTTCGTGATATTTTAGCATCGCTAATTGATACAAAAGATTCAGATAAAAAGCTATTACTTGAGCAAGTTAAAAAGCAAATCTCTTTTGTTAAAGAAGCCAATAAATACCTTGATGATAAGTTAACCCGCGATCAAAAAGCCCTTGATAAAGCAAAAGATGCAGAAAAACTTATCTCATTAAAATCACTGGCAGAAACTCGTCAATATTCCACATTGATCCTTAATGAAGAGTGGCAGAACTACCAATGGTTAGAGAAGCTAGATAAACCTTCACCTAAAGCTGTGAAAGAATTAACTGAGAAAGTTAATCACCGCCTAGACTTTATGTCTGCGTCACTAAGCTTTGATAGTCAAGCACTTGAACTGGCAAATAAACAGCTAAAATCAGCAACAGAAAGCGAAAAAAGTGCGTTGCAACTATCACAGATTCTTGCACAACGCCAAGTTGATAGTGACACTGATAATCTAAAGCAACTGATTGTTATTGCAGATAAAATAGGGATTGACACTGCTGAGTACAAAAAACAGTTATTTGAACAAACAGGTAATGTGACTGACGACTTACTTAATAGTAAGGTAATTTGGTCAATTGCGTCAGGCTGGACTTCAGAACTCAAAGAATGGTTATTTGATAACCTGCCACAAATGCTATTTAAAGTATTTGTTTTTGTTTTGATCATCTTTGCATTCAAAACATTAAAGAACATTGTTAGAAAAATGGTTAAGCGTGCCGTTTCTGCAAAGAACTTAAAAATGTCGATGTTGATGCAAGAGTTCTTTATCTCAATGTCAGGTAAAGCGGTATTTGCGATCGGTATTCTGATTGCGTTATCACAAGTAGGTCTAAACCTTGCCCCTATCCTAACGGGTTTCGGTGTTGCAGGTATTATTGTTGGTTTCGCATTACAAGACACATTATCTAACTTTGCTGCTGGTATGATGCTGCTGATCTATCGTCCATTTGATGTTGGTGATCTTGTAGAAGCAGGTGGTATCACAGGTAAAGTAAGCCATATGAGCCTAGTTAATACCACAATCAAAACGTTCAGTAATGAAATGCTTATGATCCCAAATAGTAAGATTTGGGGTGATATCATCAAGAACGTAACCCATGAAAAAGTACGTCGTGTCGACATGGTCTTCGGTATTGGCTATGGCGATGACATTGAAAAAACTGAGCGTGTATTAAATGAAATTGTCTCTGAGCACCCTGCTGTACTACGTAGCCCAGAGCCAACAATTAAACTGCACACATTAAACTCATCGTCTGTTGATTTCATCGTTCGCCCTTGGGTGAAAACTGATGATTACTGGGATGTTTACTGGGATATTACGCGTGAAGTGAAGATGCGATTCGACCGCGAAAATATTTCTATTCCATTCCCACAGCAAGATGTACATCTGCACATGGTTGAAAAAGCGTTAGAAACTAAAGACGCATAATTCACTTTTGTGTAACCCGTTCAAGGCAAGAGTTAACGTTAAAAACGCGACTCTTGCCTTTTTATTAGCCAACTATCTTCATATTCATTATTCAGTAAGTCTTTCACTGTTAATGTATAATTCATGCGCCCTAACACGTTATAATCCGTTTGCTTAACCAATTAGGTTACATTTACTTACGTAAAAGACTGTAAAGTAATACACAGGCAAAATAAATTCAGCTATAGTGCCTGCACACAATGAAACAGCGTACAATTTCGCTGATATAAAATTAAAATGTGTTTGTCGCGCTTTAATCTCTTTAAAACAGACTTTATTCAGGAATGATTATTATGAAAAAGCGTCTTCTGTCAGTTTTGGTACTTCCTATGATGCTAACAGCATGTGCAAGCAATGGCGTAGTTAAGGCAACTACACCTCATAAAGTTACAGCTAACGAAATCAGCAATGGCAGCTGGGAGCTAGTTCAAATCGATAACCAAGATGTAAAACTGCCAGAGCCTTTCCAAGCACCAAACCTTGAGCTTGCATCAGATCTTGCTGCCAATGGTAATGCAGGCTGTAACCGCTACTTTGGTCAAGCTGAGCTGAAAGATGGTCAACTACGCATTGAGAAAATGGGTATGACAATGATGCTATGTCCAGACGAAGCAATGAAAGTTGAACAAACTTTTGCAGACTCACTGGCCGATTGGAACAAAGTTTCGGTTTCTGATGACACGCTAACGTTAACCAATGCTAAGCACACCTTAACGTTCACTAAAAAAACAGCTGATGCACAATAATTATTTGTACATCAAACTCTAAATTCAAAAGGCAGCTCATCATCGGCTGCCTTTTTCATTTCTGTTTTCCAATATCAGCTATATATATCATCACTCACACTCTGAAAACCTAGTGTTCGCAAGTATCTTTTCGTTCTCTATCTTTCTTATGTTGTACCTGTGAGAATTATAACGCATTCAAACAACCACAGACGTTTAGCCATCTAGATGTTTACATTAAACACCAAAGCCGTTAGATTGGTGAAGAAATACCCATGTTGACAAGGATTGTGAACACTTATGATTGAGATAAAACACCTCAGAACCTTAACCGTATTGCGCGATACAGGCTCGCTTACTGCAACAGCCAATACACTGTGTTTAACCCAGTCAGCCCTGTCACATCAGCTAAAAGATCTCGAACAGCGTCTTGGTGGTCAACTTTTTTTGCGCAAAACTCGCCCTGTTAAATTTACCGCAGAAGGCGATATTTTATTAAACTTGGCTGATGCCATTATTCCTCAACTCACGCAAGCTGAGCATGAACTTGCCAATATTAAGCAAGATGCGAATGGTCGCTTACATATGGCCATAGAATGTCACTCATGTTTCCAATGGTTAATGCCAGCCCTTAAGGAATACCAAATTCATTGGCCGAGTGTGACCCTCGATTTTTCTTCCGGTTTTGGCTTTGATCCTATCCCAGCTCTCGCCTGTGGTGAGTTAGATTTAGTGATCACTTCAGATATTCAACCACGCAGCGAAATCCATTATGAGCCCCTGTTTGATTTTGAAATGCGGTTGATTGTGAGTGTTAACTCACCACTTGCTAATAAACCCTATATCACACCGCAAGATGTCGCAGAGCAAACCATGATGAGCTACCCAGTTCAGAAAAATCGTTTAGATGTCGTAAAGCATTTTCTTCAACCAGCAGGTCTTGAACCCAAGGCATGGAAACAAGCAGATAATACTTTGATGCTGGTACAAATGGTTTCGGCAGGATTAGGTGTAGCGGCACTACCTAACTGGGCAATACATGATTTTGCACGCCAAGGATTGGTGGTGAGTAAACCATTAGGCAAAGGATTATGGCGACGTTTATTTGCGGCTATTCGTGCTTCAGAGCAACAACGGCATTATTTACAAGCATTCTTTGCCACTGCTCGGCAGCAATGCCAACAACACTTAGAAGGCATAAAATCAGCCTAAATTATTCAATATTATGTAGTGACAAAGCCTCTCTCTAGGTAATGTTAGCGAGAGGCTTTATTAGCTGAAACTAACGAAATTGATTGGTAAGCGGATCATATTGATAGCCTAATTGCGCCATCTTATCGATGAGTTCATTTTCATCCAGTTCGTAACGGCTTATAAGTTCAGACATGCTATTGCACTCTAAACGCAAACGCTCATTAACAATACCAATCACAATATTGCCATCCATACCTAATAAGTTATTAATTTCCATACGTCCTCCAACTCCTATCTACAGCCAGATCAAGATGCATTCAACGTTACTTATAAAGCATAGTCGTCAGATGATAAAACATAGAAAAAAGCCGCTGAATCAGCGGCCTTATCATGCTTTTCTTTGATTTTAAAACAAGACTAATTGCAAACCTGCTGAAAAAACTAACACCACCAGTGCAGTCGCAATCTGCCAATTATTTGCCTTTTTATTCAATAGAATATGACCAGCCCAAATCACAAGACCAATCACCATTAATGCTAATGCTGTGATGATTTCGACCATATGGTGACTACTTTTCACCTGACCTAATGTCATGATCTGCCAAATCATAAACAGGATCGTTAAAATCGCACTAATAAAGCCGACAAAAGGTAAAATACGATGGAATGCTTGCAAGCGAGTACGGGCAAATGTCAGTAACATATGTGCTAATGCACTACCGTACAATGCTATCGCAACTAAGCTAATCGCAATTTCTGGCATATTCAGTGTAGGTAGCAGCACTAACCAACAAACAAACGCCAGCACGTCACTGCCATACAACACCTTAATTGGCCCTGCATCGCGAGTTTTACCCGTTTTCACCTTCATGGTAAAGAACGCTAACGCCAGTAACGGCAATACGGCCAGTGGTTGAGTAATAGCTGCTACTAACCAACCCACCAGCAAGACAGGTAACATTTTGTGTATACGACCACGCTGTCCAGGACAAATTTCGCCCTTCGTTAGCACGATAGTCAGAATAAGTTGCGCTCCAAATAACGCAGGAACAAGAAACGTGAGATAGCCAGCCATGATAAACGTCATTATATAAATAAAAATTGTCGCAATTATACCTAGTTCATCGGTGATGTGAATCCGTGGCATGATACATCAAGTATCGCCACGCGCCTCTCAGCTATTTATCATCGCTATACCTTTATTATTTCCAAGACAACTTTTGCATATTTCAATCAAAATTTCTTAACTCTAAGAAATTCTCATATTCAAAATATATCTATAAGAACAAGGTATAAAATTAAAAAGAGGTTTAGCTATTTGACGTTTTCTTCAATTCTCATAACACTCACAAATAGCAGGAGATAACTATGTTAAATGTAAAACTACTTCCATTGTTGTTCCTTATAAGCAGTTCACCAACATGGGCTGCTATTTATTCTTGTGCTGACATACCTTCTGGAAAAAATGCTTTAGAAACCAATGACTCCAACGTTAATGCCTATTATGTTATTAATTGTACCGAACAAACATTAACTTATAGTTATCAATATAATCCGAGCTCTTACAATGCTGAGCAATTAGACGGTTTAGCGAAAGAAATGTTAAACAGCATGCACTCCGACAAAATGATACTTAATCAGCAATATCCTTTTGTTAATTTTCTGAGCTTTAAGATTTATCATGGTTCGACATTATTAGATTCGGTTGTAGAGAAAATAAAATAATGTATTTTATAAAGATGATAGTAAATCTTCAGTGGCAGTATCATCGTCAATTAATATATCTAAATCATGTATGCTCGCCACTTCTCTTACACGACGATCAGGATCATTAACCAATATATCAATGTATTTTCCTTGCTCTGCAAGCACTAAACGCTGCTGTACCGTTAAGTGATAAATTAGGCTTTTATCTTCCATAAACCCACCTGTAGCATACAAACAATATGCACATAGAATAGCTTAAAAAAAACGTATTGTTAGTTGATTTTTTTTGCTATCAAAACAAAAGCTGTTTATTGTCACTATATACGCATTCATTTTAAGCATTGATATACTTGCCTTATGTTATCTCTATTTCTTTGATATCACTTAACTGGATCTCACAATGAAATTATTCTCTCGCGTCAATACTGTCTTGCTTACGCTATGCCTAAGCCTATTTTCTTTCTCTGCGCTAGCTGCAAACAAAGTCCAAGATGTCCACTTTAAAAAAGGGGCAACCAGTGCAGAATACACAGGCAAAGTCCAAGGTTACGATTACAATGAATACGTTTTTTACGCTAAAAAAGGTCAAGCATTAAAAGCAACATTAGATACTAAAAGTACTAAATTATGGTTTATTCTTCTCAACCAACACATTGAAAACCGCGTAGATTTATCTGAATATTCAGAATCATTGTCCCCTCAAGGCACTTATATTCTGCCATACAGCGGTAAGTATACGATTCGTATTGGTCAATACCGCGCTTTTGCTCGACGTGGTGAGCACAGTGAATACAAACTGAAGATTGAGATTAAATAATGCATCTTGTGCGTTATAACTCAGTTACCGAGCTATAACGCACCTATTTTAATGACTATACGGCAGGTTGTACCAATAAGGACTTATTGCGTTCAGATACTTTTGCTAGTAACCAACAAAGTACAAACATTGCTCCATAAAGCACAGTACCGCCAGTAACAACACCACCCCATGCTCCATGCTGCCAGCAGTAAATCAGTAAGAAACCACCAACACTACCGCCCACATAATAATGAACTAAGTACATGGCTGTGGCTGTCGCTTTTGCTACCTGAGCATTTTTGCTAACCCATGCATAAGCCAGCGAATGAGTAAAGAATGCACCAGAGCTGATCAATAATAAGCTTACAAATATCATTGAGCGAGCTTCTACTAAGCCAAGCCACATACCAACTAAACTCACAATGCCACCCAATAACATACCGCTGATCGGACTAAATCTATTTGCCCATTTACCACTCATTTTCGCTGTTATTGTGCCACTTAAATAACAAAGGAAAATTAATGCTGCCCAACTTAGTGGTAAATTAAATGGTGCAGCCACTAAACGAAAACCAGATACCGAGTAAAGATTCACAAACAGTGCAAAGTTAATACCGCCAATCAGCATCGCTAGCCATAAAACAGGCTGTTTAAGGTGATAAATAAGGTGTTTCGAATGTGCCTGTAAACCTTGTCGATTAGGTTCAAAATGCTGTTGTTCTGGCAATAGCTTAAAAACAATCACAGCACCAATTAAGCTAAAAATAGCCAAACCCAACACTGCTAAGTGCCAGCCATAATGCTCACTGATAATGCCGCCGTATAATCGACCAACAATACCACCTAAGGAATTAGCACTAATATAGCTCCCGACTGCAACCATTAATGCTTTGGGGGTAAATTCTTCTGCCATATAGGCAACCGCAACGGCAATAAAGCCTGCCACTGAAATTCCCATTAATGCTCTTAATATGGTTAGCGTTAGTAATGAATTACTGAAAACCATGACCCCACCAACAATGGGCAGTAACGATAAACTCACTAACATGATCACTCGTCGACCAACCACTTCTGAAGCAATCGCCCACGGGATCAAACACAATGCCAACATCAAGGTTGTTGCTGCCAACACCCAGTTAATCGCTGTCGCACTCACACCAAATTCTTGCGCCATAAGCGGCAACATAGGCTGAAATAAATACAAATTACAGAAAACAATGAATGAGCCTAAAGCAAGGGCAAAACACGCTTTTTTATAATGGGAGGAGTGGAGTTCAATCATACATTCACCAAAAGGAATACTCGACACGATACCCCTAGTTCTGTGTGTAAGTACAAAGATGGTAAAGCGTGATCTAGCTAAAGAGAGCTGAACGGTATCAATTGCTAGGTGATAAAGAAAATATATAATAACTATCACCACGATAACTTTGATTTATAACAATGGACTCACGTCAACTCACTCACTTTTTAGCTTTAGCAGAAACAAAGAATTTCACTCGTGCCGCAGAGAAATTGCATATCGCTCAACCGGCATTAAGCATGACAATCAAGAAGTTAGAACAACAACTTGGTTTATGCTTATTTGCGAGAAATGATCGTAAAGTAGAATTAACCGATGAAGGTAAAGTGCTATTACCTCACGCTAAAGCCATTATTCAGCAGATCAAGGATGCACAAACTGCAATGTCTGAACTAAAAGGATTAGAAAAAGGCGAAGTGCGTGTCGGTATACCTAGCATGTTAGGCTCTTATTTCTTCCCTGAAATCATGATGGGATTTAAAAATGAATATCCAAACTTAAAGCTCAGTATTGTGGAGGCTGGCACACAATCTATTCGAAAAATGATCATTGATGGCGAATTAGATTTTGGCGTGATCATCAATCATGAGTTACCAGAAACACTGCATCCAGAACCCATTTTAAAATCACAAATGGTAGCCGTTGTTTCCGAACAACATGAGTTTGCAACGCGCAAAAGCCTTTCATTTAAAGATTTCTTCAGCCAAGAATTGGTGATGTTTAAACATGGTTATTTTCATCGAGAAACCATTGATAGTATCTGTGAAAAGCATCAATTTACGCCAAATATTTCTTTTGAAACCAACCTACTTGCAATGATTTTCAAAATCGTAAGGCAAGATTTTGCGATTACGACCCTACTTGAAATGGTGACTGAATATGAGCCACAGCTGATCCCTATTCCTTTTGAAGATCCCATTCAATTAGATATCGTCATGGCATGGCGCAAAAATGGCTATTTATCATTAGCAGATAAAGCGTTTATTGACTATGTGAAACAACATTGCCCTAGTTAATAATATTCATAACAAAAATGAACGCCTGCTATTAATATTTATATTATTTGTATAATTAATAAGCATTCTAATTTATTAAATAATAATAAATACTATTCACACACAGTTATTAACGTTATCACACTACTATTAAAAACAAATTAAATCATTGTGTTATCATTTCTGCAACATAACAGTTAAAATACTGCTTTAGATCATAAGTTACAT
>NZ_SSMG01000073.1 GCF_009873615.1 Photobacterium lucens | reverse complement strand
TTTGCTGCTCATCTAGGATTTATGAAAGAAAGCTATTGAAGATGAAAATATTAAGATTAATTCAATATCAGGTGTGAGTTCTGGAGCTATAATTGGATCTTTGTTTTCGAATGGATTATTTAATATGAATCCATTAGAAGAGATATTATCTTCGTTATTACCAAGTCAGTTTGAACAGATACCTATTTCGTTTCAATGTGGTGTTGTTAATGCAAATAGAGAGTTTGAAATGCTAAGTTCAGGCTATGTTGTTGAAAGTGTTATTGCATCTTGTTCTGTTCCTTATCTTTTCGTTAAAAAAAATATACCAGACAAAGATAATAACCCTTTTGTTGATGGCGGAGTTTTGAATCGAGTGGGGTTGTTATCAAGTAACCCAAAAATCATACATGTTATTGATGATACATTTGGAAAAAAGAATAACATTTTTGATGATAAGTCGATTGTTATAAATAGTAAGCGAAGTAAATCATCATTATGGAAATATAATAACTTTGATGGTCAATTTGAAGAATCTAGAGAAACGACAAAGCGATTATTAGATGGCTTGACAACACGATTTTAAAGTAAAGCTAACGAAGTGAGAGATATTTTTGCAGAATAATACTAAAGGACATGTTTAAAAAATAACCATACTCATGGTCCACTTACAAAAGTTTGGTTAACTTTTTAAGTTAGTTTTAGGTATGGTTATTTTTAATGCAGCATAGAATTGTCTTTACAACTGTATGGCTGTAAAGACAATAAATAAGTTTAATTGGTTACTTATTCTTTACCGAATACGTTATTTTCTTGCTCTTGTACGCGAATAAAGGTGGTGCGTTTTGTTAGCTCTTTAAGCTGCGCTGCACCGACATAAGTACATGTTGAGCGAACACCACCCATGATATCTTGGATTGTGTTTTCAACTGGGCCGCGGTAAGGAAGTAGTACTGTTTTACCTTCAGCTGCACGGTATTTCGCAACACCACCAGAGTGTTTGTCCATCGCGCTTTGGCTAGACATACCGTAGAACTTCATGAATGTTTTACCGTCTTGCTCGATAACTTCACCGCCACTTTCATCGTGCGCTGCTAGCATACCGCCAAGCATAACGAAGTCAGCACCGCCACCAAAGGCTTTAGAAACGTCACCCGCACATGAACAACCACCGTCACCGATGATGCGACCACCTAGACCGTGCGCAGCATCTGCACACTCAATGATGGCTGAAAGTTGAGGGTAACCCACACCTGTTTTCACACGTGTTGTACATACAGAGCCAGGGCCAATACCTACTTTAACAATGTCAGCGCCTGCAAGGATTAGCTCTTCAACCATGTCACCAGTCACTACGTTACCTGCGCTGATCACTTTGTCTGGGAATGCAGCACGTACTTTTTCTACGTACTCAACAAGATGCTCAGAGTAACCGTTAGCGATATCAATACAGATGAAGATAAGATCATCTGTTAGCGCCATGATGTCTTTTGTTTTTTGGAAATCAGCGTCAGAAGTACCAGTAGAAACCATGGCATTCTTTAGAACAGAAGCGTCGTTTTGAGAAATGAAGTCAGCCCATTGTTCAACGGTGTAGTGTTTGTGAACGGCTGTCATTACGTTGTGCTTAGAAAGGGCTTTAACCATTTCAAAACTACCAACAGAGTCCATATTAGCTGCAATAATCGGTACACCAGACCATTGACGACCACTATGTTTGAATGTAAACTCGCGGGTTAATTCAACTTGAGAGCGGCTTTTCAAAGTAGAACGTTTTGGACGAAACAGTACATCTTTAAAACCTAATTTCAAGTCTTGTTCGATACGCATGGTTATTCCTTAAACTTATCTATCGAATTTGCT
This sequence comes from Photobacterium lucens, assembly GCF_009873615.1. GTDB lineage: Bacteria > Pseudomonadota > Gammaproteobacteria > Enterobacterales > Vibrionaceae > Photobacterium > Photobacterium lucens. Next base: position 206 of record NZ_SSMG01000073.1, on the reverse strand, counting down.
CAACGAAGCATTTACTGGCAGGTAAACGTTTTCGCCTAATGAGCAGGCACAAAAAAACCGGAGCGTTGGCAGACGCTCCGGTTTTCAGCATTATAGGAAGTAAATTCTTAAAAACAACCCTATAAATGTAAATAAATATGTATTAAAGAAAATAAATTATGATAAAAGCAGGATAAGTTTTCATCATAATCGTGTTTTTTATAAAC
>NZ_SSMG01000072.1 GCF_009873615.1 Photobacterium lucens | reverse complement strand
AGAAACTAGCTCATCATCTAATTATTATGACAGAAAAAAAACTGATCATTGGTGCGAGCGAACATCGAAAAATAGGTATTGAATTGGATGATGATGAATACTATTTCATTTCAATGCCTTTGCGTTTAACATCTGATGGTTATGATTTTTCAGCGGCACTTAATAAACCAAGTATATTGAATGTAATTAAAGAAAAACTACAAAACGAAGGGATTTCCTCTGTTATTGATATAGCAAAGAAAATGACTGAAAAACAACTTAATAATCTGCTTGATGATTAACCCAGTACGCATAAATAGACTTACTGCTAAATAACATCCCCAAAGCCAGCACACGCTGGCTTTGTTCATTAAGACTTTATTACTAAACATCCCTCAAACCTGTTTTATTGTTTTCCCCTTTAATGGCTCAGATTTAATAGTGAACGCCACCATTAAGCTCATGCAAGAAATAACAGCACCGCAGAAAAACACGATTTGATAATTAGATACCCATAATAAACCTAATAAGAACGGTAAAAACACCGCTGCAATATGGTTAATCGTAAAAGAGACACTGGAAGATGAGGCAATTTCATCACTGCGAATGGTTTTCTTAAAGTAGGTAGCAAGTGCAATGGTGAAGCTAAATAAAATGCTATCGAGAATATATAACCCACCAGCGAGATAATGATTGTCTACAAAGGCATACGAGGTAAAGACCACCGCCAATGCCAGATATTCAATCATCAATGCCCTTTTCTCTCCGATGCGATCAATAAACCGCCCTATGGAGGCAACAGTAAGGGTTGTCGCTAAACTAGAGATCATAAATAGCACTGCCATCATGGTGATGGAGTAATGAAACTTTTGCACCATTAATAAACCAGCAAAGGCAACAAAGATCTGTCTTCGTGCCCCACCAAGAAACGTTAGCAGGTAATAGACCGAATACTCTTTTCTTAAAATGATGTTATTTTTCTGCTCGATTTTATGTTCTTTAAAATGGGCAAAAGAAAGTAAATATACCGCTAAGGCAGCACAAGTGAGTCCACAGAAAAAGAAGATGGTTTTGGCTGAGGCATCAAAAAACTGGATCGCAAGAATAATGGCAATAAAGGTGGCGAGACCAATGAATGAAGAGGCTTCCCGTATCATTCCCATTGATTGTCCAAAGCTTTCCGTTTCTAACACTTGAGTTGAAAGGGAGCGATTAACTGCCTCTAAATAATGAAAGCCGATAGACATTAGAACCGTCGTGAAATAAAAGCCATAAATCGAGGGTAAATAGCCCGTTATCGCCACCCCGATCCCCAGTACACAAAGTGAAAGAATGGCGACGCGCTGCTCTGACATTAACATCAGTAAGAACATGACAGTGAATGACAGCAAACCGGGAATTTCTCGGATACTTTGAAGGACACCAATATTTGCCCCCGTCATACCCACGGTATCGACAGCAAAGTTGTTCATTACCACTCGCCATCCAGTATTAGCAATCACCGATGCAATACCAATAATGATGAGCATAGATATTGGTGAGCGTGAAAATAAATGGTGCCTCCAAGCGTTCATTTTATACCTCGGCTTCTTGCATTAATTGAACAACGTTATCACGCATAAAATTAGACATCGCAGAGAGATCTTCCCATGTTTCTCTGTTCGTATGCGTAATACAGTTTATAAAGGATTGAGAGAGATAAGGATCTTGATGTAGCCATTGGCTAACATATTGTGCGGTATAAGAAACATGCCTCATTTCATCTTCAAGGATATTTTGTATGGTTGGCTGCATGTCTTTCATATATTGCTCATTACTTTCTTCGATGATTTTCAAATGGAGTAATAACAATCGCCAAGAGCGCACTTCGATGGAATGAACTCTAAAAATAAACGTTTTAATATTATCATCAAAGTCTAATATTTTTGTTAATTCGCCTTCGACACCAGTGTCATCCACTTCGGCTTCATAGCCCGTCAAAGGAATAAGACTGGCAAACATTGTTGAGTGATTCATCTCATCGTTATAATGCCTTAGCATTTTTTGTTTTAATTCTTCATCTGCATAACGATTTGCCATTAAACGAAGTCTTGCTGCGCCTTTTGCCTCATCTATTGAATTATGAAGCAAGTAATAAGCCATCATCTTTTTACTTCTAAAGATTGTTTTCGCCAACCCTTCCATTAATTCAGAAGTAAAAGAAAGATCCGCCGTTAAATATTTCTCAATGCATTCTTTATATTCATCCGATGGATTTACATTAAAGCTTTCAAGCATTGCATATAATTCATTTTGAATATTATTCATATTTATGCGCCTAATGTCTGAAAAGCACTCATCAAATGATGAGTGCTTTTATAAGGTTATTCGTTATTTCTTTTTGCTTTCTACATCTGGATTTGACTCAAAAGCAGCATTAGAGCGCACTAATCGTGGCGGTTGTTCTTCAATGTTTAAACCTTTTAGCTTCACTGACATGGCTGCTTGTAATTTATCTTTCATTTTTTAGTCCTTAATTATTTAATTTTTATCATTTCCAAATACGCTCAATCTAGAGCTCTATTTGCAACTAAAATTTAACATTAAGATTATCAGAAAGACTATTAGACGAAAGTATTATACCCTCAGGGAATTGATGTAGTTCTCATTATTCAAGTACTGATAAAAATAAAATCACAATGAAACCAAGA
>NZ_SSMG01000071.1 GCF_009873615.1 Photobacterium lucens | reverse complement strand
TATGCGATCGTCGGCAGCGTCAGTTGTGTATAAGAGTCAGATTTATTGCTCTAATTTAAGTCTTCAGTTTTGTATAAAGAACTATCAATGACTAAAAAGATCAATAAAGAACATGTTAAATGCAACCATTCAGCCCATTACTTCTGTTCCTAAATTAATACTTATCGCACTTTCTTTCGCAATTCTTTCAGGCTGTGCGTCGAAGGAACTTCTGCTAGCTCAACCATCTTTAGTTGAACAGCAAACTTCAAAATTGTTACCACAACGCCCAAATAAAACAGACTTATATTTTGTAGGTTTTGCGGCAGACTCTAGTCAGAACGTATTTAGTAAAGAAGTTAAATATGCACAACAGTTATTTGATAACAAATTTGATACCAAAGGACGCTCAGTCACATTGATTAATCACTCATCAACTATCAATGAAGCTCCGATGGCTACACTATCGAATCTTGATAATGTATTAAAAAATATTGGTAACACTATCGACAAAAATGAAGATATTGTTTTTCTTTTTCTGACAGGACATGGTTCTTTTGAAAAAGGCTTACACTCTAAATTTTGGCCGCATCACAAAGAGTTAATAACACCTAAAGATCTTAAAAAGTCCCTCATTGAGTCAAAAATAAAGTGGAAAGTTGTCGTGGTTTCATCGTGTTTCTCAGGACAATTCGCTAATGAAATTGCAGATTTACATACTTTAGTTATTACCGCGAGCAATCCAAGCCAACCATCATTTGGTTGTACCAACACCTCTGAATTTACCTATTTTGGTGAAGCTTTCTTTAAAGAACAGCTTGCACAAAATGCTTCATTTATAATGGCCTTCATCGCGGCAAAAGCCAGAATCACTGTTAAAGAAAATAAAATGGGATTCGAGAATTCACAGCCAATGATGATTACGTCAAAACCCATTATCGATAAGTTAAAAGAAATATCTCAATAATATTAT
>NZ_SSMG01000070.1 GCF_009873615.1 Photobacterium lucens | reverse complement strand
TATATGACGAGATGGATTTTTTCTCAACTAAAGACGTAAAGTTAGATAAAAATAAGCAGGATTTTGCTGGTATTTAGCGGAAAGAGGGATATTTAACGGGTTAAATATCCCTAGTTTGAGTGTAATTAAAATAGTGAGGTACGGAGTCTAAACGTCCATTTCGCAGCTATCAGTTTCATAGTTAAAACTGTTACCGGCGTCTAAACAGGCATCAACGGCGAAGAAATCTTTGATCATCATAGCTACGTAAACCAGCGCCAAAAGCACGGCAATTCTAATGATGACGTCAAACCAGTTATAACCTGTCCACAGCTTTTTTTCTCTTTTGGTCATATCTGTTCCTATCTATTACGCTTTTTTACTTCGTGTTCGTTTCGCTTTTTCATGAAGCCAATGTTCACCATCAATTTGAGCATTGTTGTGCTCTTCTGGTTTCAACTTTCTTGGTTTCTTTGCAGATTTAGGCTTCACTGCTTTTTTTGTCGTTACTGGCGGCTCTGGTTCTACTTCTGCTTCGGTTTCATCGTCTTCAACTTCATCTTCAACGTCTCTCATCGCTTGAACACTGGATACAATGCGATTTTTCAAAGCAGAGAAACTACTTTCTCGACGCAGCGATCTGCGCTTTATAATAAATAAATTGAAGATCAAAAATAAAGCGACAAAAGGAACAAACCACAGCAGATCATTTAACATATCTTTGCTCCCTTTTGATAAACATACCCAGTCACTTGGGTATAACATCATTAAAAATTCGCAAGGCTTTAATTAACTTAACAAAAATCTACTAAGCTATTCTACCGACTATCATCGAGAAATGGTAATTCCGACCTAATTGGATCATTATTCATGCAAAAAGTAGTCAAAGAAGGCTGAAATTCTGTCACGAAACAAGAAAGATAAGCAAGCAACTGCTGTTATTGCATCTACTAGCAAGACTCTCCATAATTTATGGCGATAACACAGACAGGAAATATACATGAAGCCCACTTCTGCCCTTTTACTACTTATCATAGCTCCTATGAGCTTAACTGGCTGCGTGACAGAGAATGTCAGAGTTGTGCCGAAAAAGGTCAGCGTTGATGCAGGTATTGATTTTAATCCTTGCGGTAGTGAGGTTGAAGGCTACCAGTTTGCACCTAATGGCATGATCACTATCTCTTGTACTAATGGCACTGTGTATTCTGTGCGTAACAAAGCCGAGCTTAATAAACTCAAAGAGAGTGTGATTCAGTGTCAAAGTAAAGGATTTAACGATTACACAGAATGTTTAACTGACAAAAAGAATAAAGATAAAAGCAGTGAAAATAAGTCATAAATAACGCTTTTTTCATATTAAGCTAATAACGGAAATATTATCTCGTTTATCTAATTTGCATCAAACCAGTCAAAAAATTGACATTTTTCGCTATTTATTAATTAAACATGCCTTGTGATTGCATAATTCTCTAATTTTATGCATGAATTCTATTTTTGATATCTTTCATTCTATTCCTATCTATATTCGCTCCATGATTGTTCTCTATATGCTCATGCCAATAAAAATATTGGAGATCATATTATGCGAACAAATAAAGCAACTTACTTATTATTGTCGTTTTTTACATTACCCTGCTTTGCACACAGTATTAAATTAGGCGAACAACAAACCGAAGTATTACCTAAAGGTGCTCAATACTCTAATAACGTCATGATTGGTGATAATACTGCTGTTACCAATAGCAATAATTCCGTATCTATTGGTTATGCCGCATCAGCAAAAGGACAATCCAGTGTCGCTGAAGGTTATTCTTCTGATGCCGATGGTGATGCCGCTGTTGCTGTGGGTATTGCAGCGAAAAGTAAAGGCGATCAGTCTGCATCATTTGGTTCAAATGCCCAAACTTATGGTAACAGCTCTTCTTCTTTTGGTTCTGGTGCAACCGCAAAAGGCGTTCAAACCGAGGCGTTTGGCTCAACTTCGGCGGCTGACGGTAATGCGTCAATCGCTTTTGGCTCTAGCGCAAAAGCGACAGGTTATTCAACAACCGCTATGGGTACGACAAGTGAAGCAAAAGGTGCTTATGCCATGGCAGTTGGCACAAGTAGTAAAGCTGACGGTAACTATTCGATGGCAATCGGTACAAAAGCAACCGCAGGTGAAAAAGACATCACAATCGGTAATAGTGCGACTGCATCAGGTACTCCCGGCTCTATTGCGATCGGTAATCAGTCTGTATCAACGGATGGGCAAGTTTCGTTTGGTAACAGTACAACGCAACGTCGTTTAGAGCATGTTCATGCGGGTATTGCTGAAACCGATGCTGTCAATGTAAGCCAGCTTCATCAAGGCATTACACAAGCAAATAATTATACGAATTCCCAAACAACGAATGCAATTAAACAAACGAACCTACATGCCGATCAAGATGAAACGCAAGCGGTAAAAAAAGCAAATCAGTACACCAACAATAAAGCGGCAACAACGCTGCACCAAGCTAATAGTTACACTAATGCGCAGACTCATAACGCTGTTGAACAAGCTAATCACTATAGTGATCAAAATGCAGCATCCACATTAAGTGCCGCTAACAAATACACAGATCAACGTTTTAATGCATTAAGCAAAGATATTGATCGTGTTCATGACCAAGCTAATGCTGGTATTGCTAGCGCAATGGCAATGAGTGCAATTCCAATGCGCCAAGGCTATCACTATACCTTTGGTTTAGGTACGGCTAGTTACGATCACCAAAATGCGATTGCCATTGGTGGTAAGTTTGATGTGGGCAAACGTGGCATTGTCACTGTGGCTGCTTCAGATGATTCTGAACATGATACTGGCGTTTCTGCTGGTGTTGGTTTTGGCTTCTAACTAAACCAAATTGAGTGGCTCAAACCACGTTCTAAGTGTATTTATTTACAACATTACTCAAAAGTACGTGGTTGCCACCACCAATGATAAAACCGTTTCATCCCTCTTTTAATATCTGCCAAAATCAAATATAGCGAAGGGACAAGTAACAGTGTAACAACGGTAGCAAACAAAATACCGAACGCTAATGAGGTCGCCATTGGGATCACAATCTGCGCTTGTAGGCTATCTTCTAGCAAAATTGGCGCAAGTCCGAAGAAAGTCGTTAGCGAGGTTAACACTATCGCTCTAAATCGCGAACATCCAGCATCGACCACGGCTTGATCTAACGCTACACCTTGCTTTAATGCCCGATTAATAAAGGTAACTAGCACCAGTGAATCATTCACCACCACCCCTGCCAACGCCAATATGCCAAACACACTGAGCAGATTTAAGGTAAGTCCGGCTAAGTAATGCCCTGCAATGGCACCAATAATGCCAAATGGGATCACCGACATAATGATCAAAGGCTGACTGTATGAGCGTAACGGGATCGCCATTAATGCGAAGATAGTGAACAGTGCCAATATCGAATCTCGGATCAAACGACCTTTAGTATTCTTTTCATCCTTAGCTCGCCCATCTAAAGCGAATTTCACATTTGGAAATGCCTGTCTTAACTTATCTAACTTATTATCTAGTATGTCGTTATAAATATCTGACGGTGAGGTTTGTGATTTATCAACGTTAGCAGAAACAATCACCGAGCGTTGGTTATCTACCCGATTGATACTGGTATATGACGATTCAATATTCGCTTTTGCGACTTCAGTAAAAGGGACAAAGCGCCCATTGGGTAATGCCACTTTCATGTTTTCTAAATAGCCTATCGTGCTGCGCTCTTGTTGGGGATAACGCACCATGACCTTTACTTCTTCATTATTTCGCAGCACACGCTGCACTTCATAACCATAAAACCCATGACGCACTTGGCTGGCTAATGAGGCTAACGACAATCCTAATGCTTCCCCTGCTTTAGTGAGTTGCAGTTTCACTTCTGGTGTGGGTGACGAAAGATCATCTTTGATATTCAGTGTGCCATCATATTGATAGAGCAATTGCTGCATCGCTTTTGAAGCTTGCGCCAACTGAGCTAAATCCTCCCCTTTTAAACTAAACTGCAAATCACTTTGTTTTCGCCCAATAGAGGCTTCAAAGGTTATGTTTTTCACGCCCACTAATGGCGGCATTTGAGCTTGCCACTGCTTTAAGATCTCAAAACTAGTAATAGGCAATGTCTCGGTTTTATGCAGTTCAGCAAGAATGAATAAGTCTTGGCGGTTCTCCATATTAATATAAGAATGCTTAACCACATGTACACCAAGTTCTTGATAAATTTGGGCATCGGTTTGATACAACGCCTCTTCTATTTGGGCTGCAACTTTGGCGTTATTTTCATCCGATGAAGAGGCATTCATATCAACATTCACCTGAATATAATCCGAAGGAAGATTTGGGAAAAAGACCCAGCGTAATTGTCCACTTGCTACTAAGGCTATCGCTAGCATCAAAATACCGCTAAACGTCGCTAGCACACTGTAACGATGCACAATACATACTGAGATAAAACGGCGATAACCCTGATTGATAAACCGATCAACCGCCAAGTTAAAACGCTGTTTAAGCCGTGATAATGCATTGGTTCGCGACTTTCCTTGTGCTAATCGCGCTCTTGCTAAATGTGCAGGTAAGATTAATTTTGATTCAATTAATGAAAAGGTTAAACACAGCAATACAACCCATGCGATAGCTTTGAAAAACTCAGTACGAGGCGCATCCGAAATCAACATAGGGATAAATGCTGCCATGGTTGTTAACACCCCAAACGTAGCAGGAATAGCGACTTTCTTCGCCCCTGCAATGACGTTATCAATGCTTTGTCCTTTGTCTTCAACTTCACTGTAAACACTTTCGCCAACCACTATGGCATCATCCACCACTATCCCGAGAACCAAAATAAAGCCAAATAGGGAGATCAAATTAATGGAAACTGCCACCAGCGGTGTTGGCATGAAAAGCAAAGTACCAAGAAAGCAAAAAGGAATGCCGAGGATAACCCAAAAAGCAACGCGGATATCAAGAAAGAGCGCCAAAATAATAAAGACTAAAATACCGCCGTAGAACATATTGGAAAGCATCATATTCAAACGCCCTTCCAAATAATGGGACATATCACCCCATGAATCTAAATATACGCCTGTTGGTAATTTGGTTTGTGCTTGTTCGACGTAGTTACCCACTTGTTCGGCAATTTTAGTGGCATCTTCATCGGTGAGATTACGTACTTGGATCACCGCAGCACGTTCGCGGTTGAAACGGTTTAAAATACGATCTTCGATAAAATCATCAGAAATAGTCGCAACATCAGATAGGTATAACCGACTACCGTCAGGGCGAGTTTGCAGCACTATCGATGAAAACCCATCACCGTTATATAACTGACCATTGGTACGAACCAGTAAGTCACCGTCTTTGGCTTTGATCATGCCACCAGGTAAATCGATCGAACGCTGCTGCACAACTTGCGCTACCTGCTCAAACGTTAAACCGTATTTGCGCAGTGCATTTTCAGAGACATCAATGGCAATTTCATAATCTTTAACGCCAGATACAACAACATCAGATGCATCTGTTTGCTGCAAAATATCGTCTCTAACTTGCTTTGCATATTCTTTTAATTGGCGTTCATTCAAATTGCCATAAAGCGAGATGAAAACAACATTGCTGGTAAATCCTGCCCGTTTAACTAACGGTGTTTCCATATTAACGGGAAAGGTGGATATGGCCTCAATTTGCTGTTTTACATCATCTAATACTTGTTCAAGATCAGCTTCAGACTCTAGTTCTAAAGTTAAAGAGGCTGAGCCTTGTGACGCCACAGATTGTATGCGTTTAATGTTTTTAACGTTATCTAACGACTGCTCTATTTTAACGTTAATACTTTGCTCTATATCTTCTGGTGAAGCGCCGGGATAGCTCGCCGAGATCATGATCCTATTTAAAGCAAAGGCAGGAAAAATCTCTTTATTGATCAAACTAATGGAAAACAAACCACCAAGCATCACCACCAGCATCAATAAGTTCGCTGCAACATGGTTATGGGCAAACCATGCAATCAATCCCTTTTGCTTCATGGCGATTCTCCCGCATTCACCACTTTAGGCTCTGCAGCCATTAACGGTGCGATCTCTGGCGTGTAGCTTTGACTCATTACAGTTTTGACTTCTGTACCATCAATTAAACTGTCAGATCTGATGAGTGAAACAAACTCGCCATCTTCTAACCCACCGATTACATACGCATTTTCATTATCGGAGCGAACTACATTTACCTGACGGGTTTGGGTTTTATTTTGGCTATCTACCACGATAACTTGCTCTGAGCGAACAACGTGACGAGGTAACTTGATGACATCTTTGACTTTCTTGCCTTGAATAGTCGTGGTAACAAAGGTGCCAAACTGCAAAACAGGTAAAGTGAGAGACGGTGACGAGGTAGATAATGATGAGATGGATTTGATCGATGACTTATCAAGCGGAGATTTTAAGTTATAAGGATCATCGACTTCAGCGATAAGGTAAATCATCCGATTATCTTTATCGATGATCCCTTCATTACGTACAAGTTTCGCGGCCCAATGATTGATTTGTATATCGCCATATTGCGCTTCAATATTCAGTTTTCGGCTATCTAACCGATTGAGATCCAGATATGAAAAAGAATTTGGGGTAATAGGTAAGCGAATTTCAGCAGTTTCAGTACCATATAGCTCGCCAATTAACTTACCTTGGGTTAAGTAACTCCCCATATTGATGTTCTTCATTTTGACTAGCGCATCAAATGGTGCACGGATTTCGGTTTTGGCTAAACTACGTTTAGCACGCTCGACACCCGCTTTAGCAAACTTTACATTGGCTTCTTCTTGTTTTCGTTGTGGCTCTCGTAAACCTAATGCGGTCTTCTTATTAGGCGAAACATCACGCAGAGTCTTTTTTGCCACTTTCCCTCGGGCAATTTCTTCTTTCAGTTTGGCTTGAGCCTGTGCTAAAGATGCTTCAGCTTGTGCGAGATCCGCATGGTAATCGCTGTCATCTAATCGGGCTAACAGCTCACCTTTACTAACAAACTTACCCACTGCGAAATCGGGTGAAATATAGTTAACGGAACCGATAACTTCTGAAACCACTTCCGCTTTATATTTGGGCTCTACTACGCCATAAGAATCTACCGAGAGTTGGACGTCTTGTTTTTCTATTCTGATCACTTCAAGAACGGGCGTTCTCACTTGGACTTTTTGTTGTTCAGGGCGTTTTTTGTTATTGAGCAGTAAAACAGACAACGCAATAAAGATTGCGATAATCACTAAGGGCAATGTTCGCCTTACTATTACATGCATGCATTCCATCCCTAATCAGCATATTAGAATTATCAGCCTTGCTATTTTAGTGTAGAGCAGGAGTACTGCTGACGTTATAAAGGTCATCAAATTTATACGCAATAACAAGACAATCCGTTCACTTTTTAATGAAATACCTCAGACGGTTATTAGGTTCAACTTCAAATCGAAAAGATTGAACTCTTCTCACCTTTCCCCTTGAAAAGGCAAATATCGCCCTTATTTTTATATGAAGAGCAGCAAGATTGTATTCAATCTCGCGTCGATTCAGGCTTATAAGTGGCTTAATTTTGTTAATGCTCAACTTTTTTAATCTTGGTTAATTTGTAAAATCAATTAGTTACACAAATACCAACAAAAAGATTAGAAAAACTTATTAAAATGTGTTGACCGAACAACTCCGGAAGCATATATTAATTACACGAACTGCCAAATGGAGTTCTAAATGCTAGTAAGATTCGCCTGATTAGGGAATGCCTTATTAGTTCTGTTTTATCGGATCACTTAATCGATCCGCTTAGTGTAAAACGACAGCTTTATATATCTTCTGTTGACACTAAGACTATTGCTTATTATTGAGGATAGTTACTATGCGTAATGTAGATTTCACTCCCCTATACCGCCACGCTATTGGTTTTGATCGCTTATTCAACCTAGTTGAAGCAAGCAGTAACAAAGCACAAGCAACCGGATACCCTCCGTACAATATCGAGCAAACTGATGAGAATAACTACCGCATCACAATGGCTGTTGCTGGTTTCTCCGAAGATCGCTTAGATCTTACTCAAAATGAAAATATGCTTGTTGTAACAGGAACTAAGGCTCCTGAAGAAAACAAGAACTTTATCTATCAAGGTATTGCAGAGCGCAACTTTGAACGTAAATTCCAACTTGCGGATTACGTAAAAGTGGTTGGTGCTAACTTAGAAAATGGTCTACTTCATATCGACTTAGAGCGTGAAGTACCAGAAGCGATGCAACCACGTAAAATTGCTATCGGTAAGGCAGCAACACTGCCAACTGAAGAGTAATCTCAGCGCTATTTATTAGCCTTGAATAGATAACAGAGTAAAGAGCTATCACCCTTGTATTTCGACTAAGTATCGACTGGTTGATAGCTCATCATATTTATCCCCTATCGGGAAATCGTATTTAAATTGCATTGATACTTCATCTTGATGCCACTTCATCAAGTGGATCTTTCTTATCTTCATTAAAATATCGAACATAGTTCAGATAAGAATAACTAATCAATGCGATATATTAAGGAAAAAATTTATGAGTAAAATTATCGGTATTGACTTAGGTACAACTAACTCTTGTGTTTCTGTATTAGACGGCGACATGCCACGCGTGATTGAAAACGCCGAAGGCGAACGTACAACCGCCTCTGTTATTGCTTACACCGATGGTGAAACCCTTGTTGGTCAACCAGCAAAACGTCAAGCGGTAACAAACCCAGAAAATACGCTATTTGCAATTAAGCGTTTGATCGGTCGTCGTTTTGAAGACGAAGAAATTCAACGTGACCTTTCAGTTATGCCATACAAAATTGTTAAAGCAGACAATGGTGATGCATGGGTGGAAGCGAAAGGTCAGAAAATGGCTGCGCCTCAAGTATCTGCTGAAGTTCTGAAGAAAATGAAGAAAACAGCAGAAGAATACCTAGGTGAAAAAGTCACTGCCGCGGTAATTACTGTTCCTGCTTACTTTAACGATGCTCAGCGTCAGGCAACCAAAGATGCTGGTCGTATCGCAGGGCTTGAAGTTAAACGTATTATCAACGAGCCAACAGCAGCTGCACTTGCGTATGGTCTAGATAAAAAAGGTGGCGATCGCACTATCGCTGTGTACGACTTAGGTGGTGGTACTTTCGATATTTCAATCATCGAGATTGATAACGTTGATGGCGAGCAAACATTCGAAGTATTGGCAACCAATGGTGATACTCACTTAGGTGGTGAAGATTTCGATACTCGTTTGATCAACTACCTTGTTGATGAATTTAAGAAAGAGCAAGGCATCGATCTACGTAATGATCCACTTGCAATGCAACGTGTAAAAGAAGCCGCTGAAAAAGCAAAAATTGAGCTTTCTTCTGCACAACAAACAGATGTGAACTTACCTTATGTGACAGCGGACGCAACAGGTCCTAAGCATTTGAATATTAAGATCACACGTGCAAAATTGGAATCACTGGTTGATGAGCTAGTACAAGGTACTTTAAGCCCTGTAAAATCAGCGCTAAAAGATGCTAACTTGAGCGTGAATGACATCACAGACGTTATCTTAGTGGGTGGTCAAACACGTATGCCATTAGTACAGAAAACCGTTGCTGATTTCTTTGGTAAAGAGCCGCGTAAAGACGTAAACCCTGATGAAGCTGTCGCTATGGGCGCTGCAATTCAAGGTGGTGTATTAGCTGGTGATGTGAAAGATGTGCTTCTTCTTGATGTAACACCACTATCCTTTGGTATCGAAACCATGGGTGGTGTGATGACAACATTGATTGATAAGAACACCACCATCCCAACTAAAGCAGAACAAGTGTTCTCTACGGCGGAAGATAACCAAAGTGCAGTAACCATTCACGTACTACAAGGTGAACGTAAGCAAGCGATGCACAATAAATCACTTGGTCAATTCAACCTTGAAGGAATTCAAGCAGCACCTCGTGGTATGCCGCAAATTGAAGTGACATTCGACTTAGATGCTGATGGTATCTTGAATGTTTCTGCAACGGATAAGGCTACCGGTAAAGCGCAAAAAATCACGATTCAAGCATCAGGTGGTTTAACTGAGGCTGAGATTGAGAAAATGGTTCAAGAAGCTGAAGCAAACAAAGACGCTGACATGCAATTTGAACAACTGGTTACCGCGCGTAACCAAGCTGACCACATGATCCACAGTACACGTAAGCAATTAACAGAAGCAGGTGATGCACTTCCAGCCGCTGATAAAGAGCAAGTTGAGAGCGCAATTACTGCACTTGAGAATGTGAAATCTGGCGACGACAAAGACGTCATTGAGCAAAATACTCAAGCACTAATGGCTGCAGCGCAAAAGCTGATGGAACATGCTCAAACTCAAGCGAACACTCAGCAACAAGCTGATGCTCAGAGCAATGCAAAAGACGACGATGTTGTTGATGCAGAGTTTGAAGAAGTGAAGTAATTGCTATAGATAGAATGCTATCAGTGATAGCATTCTATCGCTAAGAATAGATACGGGCGTAGAGATCATCTCTCTCGCCCTTTTCTGCAATAACAACCAGTAAAACGTAAATCTAATTTGGCTAACTATCTGTGCCTTTTCACCATTCAATACGCTTAAACCAATTATCGTTTTTGGGTATGATAAGCCATCGAATGTTCCAGATAGTTATCTCAGTTGGGATAAGAGGTGTTACCAATGTCAAAACGTGATTTTTATGAAGTTCTTGGTGTCGCCAAAACTGCATCAGAAAAAGAAATTAAGAAAGCTTACAAAAAGCTCGCAATGAAGTTTCACCCAGATAAAAATCCGGATGATCCAACTGCTGCTGACAAATTCAAAGAAGTAAAAGCAGCTTACGAGATTTTAACTGACAAAGAAAAACGTGCTGCTTATGATCAATTTGGTCACGCTGCGTTTGATAACCCAGGAATGGGTGGCGGACATCATGGCGGTGGTCATCAAGGCTTTAATGGTGGCTTCGGTGGTGGTAATTACGCTGATTTTGAAGATATTTTCGGCGGTGCGTTTGGCGATATGTTCTCTAATGCACGCGGTGGTCGTGGTGGCTTCGGTAGCCGTCATTCAACACGTCCTCAAAAAGGTGAAGATCTACAATACACCATGGAAATCGATTTAGAAGATGCTATCAATGGCGCTTCTCGTGTAATTGATTTACCTGTATTTGAAGGCAACACCCAAGTAAACAAAAAACTCAACATCAAGATCCCAGCAGGTATCGAAGATGGCGGTCGTATCCGTTTAAGTGGTAAAGGTCATCCAGGTATTAACGGTGGCGCACAAGGTGATGTTTATATTCAAATGAATATCCGCCCTCACCCACGTTACACACGTGAAGGCAACAATTTACATTGTAAAGCTACCACTGATTTCGTCACAGCAGCCCTTGGCGGTAAAATCGAAGTGAATACCTTAGGTGGCGCAATTAGCCTTAAGATCCCGGAAGGAACGCAAAATGGTCGTAAGTTCCGTCTTAAAGGCAAAGGCGTAACCGATCGTAAAGGTAATACTGGTGACTTAATTGTTCAATTACACATTGAAACACCACAAAACCTAAGCGATCGCCAAAAAGAACTATTAGCAGAATTTGCTGCTGCATAAACATCATTGTTGTTCAGGTTCCTATCATGGAGCTGCTGGTAGAATAGGAATAGACAAGATACGAAAGGCTATAACCAACACGGGTATCGCATAGTTCGCTAGAAAGCAGGACTTAAGCACCATGATTTGGTTATAGCCAATATCCTATCTAGTCGTTTTTTATATTGCGCTTTTAGTGAATAACTATAAATTTAAAACTCCTATGACGACTATCAAACAGCTCTATCTAGCCGCAGCCATCGCTGCATTATTTTCCTCCAGTACAGTATTTGCCACGCCTAGCAATGATGCGGCGAACACCATGCCTGATAGTGATTACTACGCGGCAACACAATACAAAGACGCTCAAGCGCCACTCAATAGCTTCGGTGCTATCGATGTAAAAGCCAATATCCCAGAAAGTGTGCAAGTGCCTTCTGCGCCAGTAGAAGCAGGCGGTGTAAATGGGATCCCAGAAACTATGGTGCAAAAGTGGGCTCAGGTAGGCATATTCCCACCTAAGCTTGAGGCACGCGCTTTCATTCTAATGGATGCCAATACGGGACAGATTATTGCCTCTAATGATGCCAACATGCGTATGGCACCAGCCAGCACCACCAAGTTAATGCTAATGTACATTGTTGAGCAAAAACTTGCCGACGGTGTGATTTCACTAGACTCAAAAGTACAAGTGCCGGAAGTTGCATGGCGCACAGGTGGTTCAAGAATGTTCTTGAAGCCCGGCTCTTATGTATCAGTGAAAGATCTTATTCAGGGTGTGATTGTTGAATCGGGGAATGATGCCGCTGTTACCTTGGCAAATTACGTAGCAGGCTCGCAATCTTCATTCGTTTCGATGATGAACGCGACTGCCGTTAAGCTCGGCATGCACAATACCCATTTCACGACGGTCATGGGCTTACCTGCACCTGCACATTTCTCAACCGCTTATGATCTTGGGCTGCTCGGACAGCACATCATGAACGACTACCCACAATACTTTCATTTTTTCAGTCAAAAGTACTTTGAATACAATCATATCCGCCAGCCAAATTTCAATCGCTTATTGTTCACTTATCAATATGCGACTGGCATGAAAACAGGCAGTACAGAAGCTGCAGGATATTCATTGGTAAGCTCTGCTGAGATACCCAATAACCCGATGAAGTTAGTAGGCGTTGTTCTAGGCACACAATCACTGAATGATGTTGCCGCTCAAAGTAAGGCACTGTTCAATTACGGCTTCCGCTTCTTCAAACAAGACACCTTATATGCAGCAGACAGCAAACTTTCTGAACAAAACGTTTGGGGAGGAAAACAAAATACTGTCTCTCTAGGCCTTGATAAACCACTAACCTTGGTTCTTCCTTCCAGTGTTGATGAGAAAGATCTGCTAACTAAGCTTCAAATTGACCGTGATATCAAAGCACCAGTTAATAAGGGTGATAAATTAGGCGAAATGACCGTGACCTATAAAGGCAACGTTATTCAAACTGAGTCACTTGTCGCGCTAAACAACGTTCAACAAGGTGGCTGGCTCACCCGAATTTGGGCAAGTATCTCGCTGTATTTTCATAACTTGTTAGCGTCTTACGGTCTATAGACACAGAGAATTGGGCTTAGCTTTTGGATGGTACAACAAACACCATGTGGTAGATAAAAACTACGCTGTGATAATTGTATTTTTATTTATCCCTGACGGATAGTAAACTCCTGTCGCAATAGCCATCGTACTAATAAAGCCAATACTTTTAGTCGAATAAAGTATTGGCTTTTATTTGGATATAACAATGCCCAACACATTACTAAAATCATCTCTAACACTGCTTTCCTGTGCCCTACTAATGGGAACAACATCTACATTTGCTGCAGGGATCAGTGACATTAACCGAGCCGTTGAAAACAGCCGTCACTTAGAGCCTGGTGAAACCTTCACGCTCGATCAGCCATGTAAACTGTTTAACAATTACGAGCATAAAATCTATCACTGCACAGCAATGATTGGCCCTTTATCTTTGTTAAAAGATGAAACCTTAGCAGCGACAAAAGACAGTGATGATTTACTTTATCGCGAAGTGGCGTTTATAAGAAAAGAAGACGGTCAACCTGTATTTCGCCTACTCCCTAAGGCTGAGAATAAACCAACTTCTCAAACAGAGCCTAATGCACAGTCTGCGAAAAAGCAGCTTTCTCACGTCGGTTTTCTGGCTAAGTAACACTTATTTACAATATCAATTAAATACTGTTTTATTATACTTATCCATCTGAAAAATAATGAGTTATTTTCAACTCATTATTTTTTGTTTTTAACTAATTAGCTTATTTATTGTTTGTTTTTAGCACTACAAAATAAATTTGCTATGTGATTCTAGCCTCGCCACTTAAAATACGCATCGCATTAAATACGCATTATTTTATTCTGTTCACACTTGATAATTGAAGCATGATTGAAGCAAAAATTGAAAGTTGGGGATTGAAGCGCGTTGAGCGTTATTTACCAATCACTCAAAGCATTTTTAGTACTATCAATGACAAACGACTTTGTCAGTTATGTGTTGCGCTTTCCTTCTTTATTGGATTTATCACGACATTTTTTATCGTCTCCTTTGAGATTTACTTAGAGCTTTTAGGGGAAAACTGGCTAGCTTTAGACAACCTATTAAAGTTGGCATTTGTAAACTTGATTTTTATTGGTCTTGAGCTGTTTTTACTGTTTGAAGTGGGCTTTATTACTACCGCTATTTTGATTAACCGCGCCAGTGAAAAGTACCAGTTCTGCGATAAGATGAAAGCATCACTCGTACGCGCAGTTATGGAACTATCAGAGCCAGTTGAAAATATTCACGGTATTAAGCCGTATAAGAAATTCAGCAAGTTTCGCTACATCAAGGTGGCACTGTACACAGGTAAAGACATCCTCAGTAACTTTGTAATTAAAGCGATTCTGCAGAAGTCGATTTCTCGTAGTAGTGTGCGTGTCTACATCCCGCTAGTATCTACCCTGATCACCGGATTTTGGGATGCTTGGGTACAACAAAAAGCGTTAAGTGAAGTGCGATTACGTATTTCTGCACGCGTCTATGTACTTAATCAATTGGCAGAGCTTGAAGCAAAAGAAATGAGCCAAGCTTACATCACGGCATTACTGCGTTTAATTGCAGTAAGACAGAGCTACAAGCAAGAATGTGATGTGAATTTAGAGTACTTCTACGATCAGCTCAACAAGAGCAAGCCATGTTGTTTAACGGAATTAGAATCTGTTGATTTGTTGCTTGATAGCGTGGATGCACTCACAGCAGAAGAAAAATCAGAGTTGATCGGAATGACAGAATACCTGTTCTATTTCCGTCGTTCGCCAACCCGTAATGAGAAAGACTTGCTGTGTAAACTTGGCGTATTACAAGCGTCTAAAACCAATCCACTACTTTGCTAATATGCATCGTTAATATACTTAAAAAGCTAGCTGATACTTTTCTACGTATTCGAGGAAAAAGTGACGCTAGCTTTTTTGTCACTACTACTTAAATGCCATGAAACTTCGCTTGAACTAAAGCGATATCGATACCTTCAATCTCACATACGGCTTGAATCGTCGGCTCACACAATAAACGCTCTAAGTATTGAGATAAATATGGAAATGACGTTGATGATGGCAGCGGAAAAGACCATTCAGCCAACATAAATAAGAAATAATCACAGGCAGAAAGCTTATCGCCTAATAGATAGCGATTCTTCGCTAATTGACCATTAATAATGGCAAGGGTTTCAATAATGCGCTGTTCTTGTGCCGATACGATACTGAATATGTCACTTTGCTGTTCAGTATTACGATGTGGGTAATAACGAACCATTAACTGTGCTTGCAGTGTATTTGTTAAAAACATTAACCACTGAAAAAATAACGGACGATTACTATCACCAAGTGTCGGCATCAGTTGATACTGCGGGAATAACTCACAAATATGAATACAAATGGCTGCACTTTCAAATATCGCTTGCTCCCCTACCACCAAGGTAGGAATACGCCCTGCGGGATTTAATGCCAAATATGATTGGGACTTTTGCACATCAGATTTTTTATCGACTAACACCAGTTCATAGTTAGCATTGACGTGATGAAGTAAAAAATGTGGTGCCAAACTGGCATTATTGGGATAGTAATAGAGTTTCAACTTCGTTTGAATAGCCATCTATTTCCTCTACGACTGAGTTTTAGCAACCAAAACATAGCTACATAACGTCAAGCCAACCACAAAACAGACAAACTGAAATGTTGGTAAAACGCTTGATAATGAACCGACCATTAATCCAGCCCCGAGCCCTAATGCTAACTTTCGATAAAGTGCCATAACAAAATCCTTTAACTAAACTAACGTCTAGGACACAGTAATAAGATCTTGCCGTTTCCCCAACGTTAATATCCTATTATTAGAAAGGCTTCATAAATAAACCTGCACAATTGCAACAACATAAACGTAAAACTGTTTCTCTCCCACTTCAGTATATTTACAGTTGTAAGTAGCGTCGGGTATTCGTTTCTATTATTTGCTGTAATTGCGCTACTGCTAGTTGGTGATGTTCTGCTAACGCCGCCACTACATCATGGATCATCATTGGCTCTCCAACTTTACCATTGTATTTACATGGTGAATCAGACTCTACCAGCAACATATCAAGCGGTATTTTCTTGGCAAACTCAAAATAATGTGGCTCAACAAAAATCCAAGGGCTGACTGAGATGAAATGTCCTTGTTGATGAAGTAAGTCAAGATTTTCATCGCTCCCCTCATACCAATGAAATAACGCCCCTTTTATTTGATAACGTTGCAAAATCGGTAAGGCATAGTGGATATCGTCCTCCACGACATGAAGGTTCACAGGTAAGGAAAGCTCTGCAGCAATCTTAATAAAACGCTCTAACAATACACTTCCCTGTTGTTTGATAAGATGTTTTTCTGGTTCGGTTTTATCATCCAAATAGAAAAACGGAATACCAATTTCGCCAATGCCAGAAAGTAGATCTCGATGACTGTAAATCAAGTCGATAACGGCTTGGATCTCCGCTTCGTCACAATCTTTTTCAGGATGAATACCAAGGAAAAGGTAAATATTGTCAGGATATTGCAGCTTCAATTGGATTAACTGCTGAGCACTTTCTTCCGTCATTGATACAGCACCAATACGTCCATTTTGCGCAATAAACGTATTTAATCGATCAAACGGAACACTTTCTAAATGGCAATGAATATCGGTCAACACAGTATTTTCTCCAAACGAAAACAGTAGGGATTATACCCAATTACATAATGACTGAAGCTATATTTTCCCATTTGCTTTCTTCGTGATATGAAAAAGCCTCCAATAGTCATGAATACTATTGGAGGCTTTCCTAACAAGCTAACCGCATTTATTTGGTCGTTGTTTGTGATGCTGTAGGCTGAGCAGGAGCTGCATCTTTTAATTCAATTTTATGATTAGGTTGCTGAGCCATGTTTTGCTGCGCAAACTGTTGAAACTGCTTTTGCATTTCTTGCATTTGCTGTTGTTGTTGCGCCATTAAATTTGCCATGTTCATTTGCATACCGCCCATGTCATTCCATGAGTTGGCAAATACGTTATTCATTTCAATCTGTTGTTTTTGTAGTTGATCAAAGAAGGCTTTATCAACTTTGGCGTTATCACCCTTAGATTGGAACTGGACAATTTCGTAGTTCATTGGACCTTGTGGGGTTTGCACCGTACCTTTAGTAACGGTTTTCTCACCATTGTCTGTTTTAATGGTTTTTGTAGTCTGATTTGGCTGAACATTCGCTTTTACTGTTTGTGCATTTTTGACGTTTGCTAGCTTGATCCAACCAGTTTGACCATTGCTTGGGTTGCCGACTTTCGCCCAACCATCTTGCTTATAAATCGTAATTAATGGCGTATCAGCTTTAACCGTTTCTAATACTTTTGCTGATACATTTGGCTCATTGTATAACTTTACACCATCGGCATTGTTCGTTGCTGCCCATACAGCAGTACTCATACATGCAACTGCTGCAATACCTGCGAATGCTAAAACTGAACGCTTCATAAGATATCCCCTATGCATAGTGACTTTGATTAAAAGGTGAAAAATACTGTTACACCATGCATAACCTTTTAATAGACATATTATGTATTTAAAATTAATTGAAGATGAACGAAATACTGTCTGTTTACTTTTCAGCCGGAGAGACAGTGATGTATTGTCGTTTTAATTTTGACTTTTTATTCTCATACATTTTTTTATCAATGCTATTCATCGTTTTGACTAAATCACTTTGATAAAAGTCTGCACCATAACTGAAAGTGATAAATGAAAACTCATCAAATTCATGGCTAATCTTTTGTTTTAAAAGCAACATTCTTTTATCAACAGCGGAAATATAATTACTTTCAGTAATAATAATAAACTCATCACCACCATAGCGAATAACACTATCATCTGAACGAAACACTGAGCGTAATAATGCAGAAAAACGTTGTATTAATTCATCGCCTTTTACATGCCCGTAATGATCATTCACTAATTTAAAATTATCTAAATCAATTAAAATGATCAAACTCTGAGCGGTGAAATGATAGTTTTTCAAGAAACGCTTGTTGTACAGACCACTCAACTCATCAATTAATGATGTTTTTAAGTACAGTTCTTTTTCACAATAAAGATCCGTAATATCTTTGGCTATCATATAGTAGAAGGTATTACCGCCAACTTGTGTTTCAAACTCTACTACATCAAAATAGCTCGTTGTATCTCCTAGCTGACACTCTATTACATTGCTAGATGACTGCGTATCCTGAACGATACTCAGATGATGATAAACTCGCTTTATAGAGCAAGTAGGAATAATACGCTCAGCAACTAACTCATTGTATGTTTTACCTATTAAGCAAGTCTTAGTGTAAGTTTCTACCCACTGCTCTAACCTATTATTTATAAATACAATGCGATGTTCCGTATCTCTTACGCACAGTAGTCCAGGAAAATTGACTAAAAAAGGCGTTAAATAGCCATCAACTTTATCAACCATGATTTAATGTATAAATGCGTGAATATTTGCAAAATGTATAATAGAAACCACTCTAAAAGCAAGGTTTTTTATGCAATAAAGCACATATGTATAT
>NZ_SSMG01000069.1 GCF_009873615.1 Photobacterium lucens | reverse complement strand
AAATCACCTTTGAACATATTAATTGAATATCACGATAACAATTAAATCTTTATTAATTGTTATTATCTTTTAATCATAGGTGAATATATGTCATCAGATACTAGCACTAAAAAAATGGGTCTAGTCGGATTAACTGTTCTTGTAGCAGTTAATATGATGGGTTCAGGTATTATTATGCTACCAGCGAGCTTGGCTCAAGTTGGTGCAATCTCAATGCTATCTTGGGTAGTTACAGCATTAGGTGCAATGTGTATTGCTTACACATTCGCTAAATGTGGTGCTTTCTGTAAACGTTCTGGCGGCATGTCAGCTTACGCGGAAGAAGCTCACGGCAAATCATCTTTCTTTATCTCTTCTTACACATACTACGTATGTCTTGTAATTAGTTGTGTAGCAATCGCCGTATCAGCTGTTGGTTACATCAAACCATTCATGCCTTGGTTAGATACACCAATGCACACTTTCTTCGGTGTGTGTGCTGTACTTATTCTAACTATGGTTGCTAACTTCGGTGGTCCTAAAATCACAGGTCAAATCTCAGCATTCACTGTTTGGGGTATCATCCTACCTGTACTAGGTCTATCAATCATCGGTTGGTGGTGGTTCGATCCACAAACTTTCATGAGCGCATGGAACCCACACCACGACACTACAATGCACTCTGTATCTTCAGGTATCGCACTGACTTTATGGGCATTCCTAGGTATTGAATCTGCGGGGGCTAACTCTGATGCAGTTGAAAACCCAGAGCGTAACGTACCACTTGCAGTACTATTCGGTACAGGTTTCGCAGCGGTTATCTACATTGCCTCTACTGGTGTTATCCAAGGTATTATTCCTAACGCAGAACTAGCAGCATCTACTGCACCATTTGGCCTAGTATTTAGCCACATGTTTAACCCAACAGTAGGTAACATCGTTACACTAGCAGCAGTAATCGCATGTATCGGTTCGCTACTAGGTTGGCAGTTCACCAACGCTCAAGTATCTAAAGCTGCGGCAGATGAAGGTCTATTCCCTAAAATCTTCGCTAAAACAAACAAAGCAGGTGCGCCAATCGCTGGTATGTTAATCATGTTAGTTGCTGAACTTGCACTAGCGATGATGACAATTTCTCCAGACTTGATTAACCAGTTCAACGCGCTACTAAACCTAGCAGTATTTATCAACATGGTGCCTTACATCCTATCTATGACAGGTCTGGAAGTAATGCTACGCAAAAACATGGTTACACCAAAACAATACCGCTTAGGCGCTGTTGTGGGTACGTTAGCAGTTATCTACAGTATCTACGGTGTATATGCTTGTGGTGCAACAGCAGTATTCGGCGGCACTATCTTGACTCTATTCGGTTACATCTTCTACGGCTTCATTGCAGCTCGTGATGTAAAAGAAGTAGAAGCTAAATAATTAAAG
>NZ_SSMG01000068.1 GCF_009873615.1 Photobacterium lucens | reverse complement strand
AAAATGTAATGTTAAGTTGCCAAAAAAAGCGAGTTAAAAATAAGAGTAACTAATTGACATAAATCAACTATTTTAAATTTTATGATTGTGATCTTAGTAACAATGCTGAACGTGATACGGATAAATCCGATGCTTAATTGTTATTGCTTTTTTATTTTTGGATAACATTAAATATCAAAGAAAGCACAAAGGTGTCACATATAAAATAATCGAAGTGAGGAATAAGAAATTATTTGAACTAGCTCTGACTTTTATTTGTTGTTGAAAGGGAAGGGCGATGTTTTTTATATAAAGGACTTGGGTCAAATATGTCTAAATATTCACCATTCTTTAAGCGTCCAGAACTTCTATTAATACGCTTGTTATTTGCACCTGACTAGTCATTTTATTCTGATTTGATGACTTTATTTCGTGAACCTCGAATTGATCACAAACTGAAATTTATCGGCTTAACTCAGCTAATTTCCTTTGATACTAAGTAACTCATGACGACACAGGTTGCTTTAGGAGGTTGTTGTGTCTATTAACTCTATCGATTATTCAGAAATCTCATCCGTCTCATCTAAGTGGGAACACAAAGATGAATCCGCTTCTAATATTGCTGAGAGTAAAAAACAACAAGCAGCAGCAAGACGACGTATTGAACTGTTCCGTGATATTCAAGCCAGTGGTTTAACTATCCAAGAAGCACGTGAGCTTGGGCTGTTGCACTAAACGTTATAAGGAAATAATCGTCACTTAATCCTATTTCATAACTAGTTATATGCAATGCGTGGAGCAAAGTAATATAACACCTAAAGAATAGAAGAATAAATTTGTTGTTACCGTGTCACATATTGATTGCTATCAATGAGTAGAAGAGGGCATGAGTAAATTTAGAGGGTAATATAGCCAGTTGTTAGCAAAATGATTGCTGTATAAATAACTGCTTTATAAATAAGAACACGTAATGGGGTGCTGCTAGCATCCCATTTTCTTTTGTATTAAATACAGTGTTTGGGTTATCGCGATGTGTTTATGTGATTGATAGCTTTAAACTATTGCTCTAATAAGTTGAATCATATTGTTTTTTCAGCTGTAAGCGTTACAGTAAATACAGATGAAGTTTAAAGATGGATAATAACAATGACTACAATCACAACACGCTGTCCACACTGTAAAGCACTGAACCGTTTACCTTCTGAGCGCGTAAATGACGAAGCAAGCTGTGGTTCATGTAAAGAAAAACTGTTTGATGGTATGCCAATTGAAGGTACATCAGATAACTTTGCAACGCTGTTAGAAAGCGATAAGCCTGTCGTTGTTGATTTCTGGGCACCATGGTGTAACCCATGTGTAGGTTTTGCACCAATTTTTTCTGATGTGTCTAATGAACGAGATGGTCAGGCTCGCTTTGTGAAAATTGACACAGAAGCTCAACAAGCATTAGCTGCGCAATACCGTATCCGTAGTATTCCTACTATTATGGTATTCAAAGGTGGCAAAATGGTCGATATGCTAAATGGTGCGCTACCTAAGTCGCATTTTGATCAATGGTTAAATGAAGCACTGACAAAATAAACGAAGTTGTTTCAATTGACATAGAGCCGAGCTAAATATGCTCGGCTTTTTGTTACGACAAGGTTTACTTTGCATTACAACGTTGCTGGTATGCCTTATTGGATTGCGATTTTTATCTCATTTGTTCAGATTGTATTCATTTAACTGCTGAATATGCAATTATTGAAAAATGATATTGTTAATGTGAGCAAGATCTCTATATACTCTCGCCTCGGTCAGAACACTTATGTTCAGCCACCTTATTTTACAAGCTGTCACCATGGATTAGTGAACGACCCACGGAGTTGGACCGGCGTTATTTGTAGCTTGTTAATTTAGGTGACTCGTATGTTGTATAATTGGGCGAACACAATCATATCTTTGACGTTTAACTGCGTTAATCCTACCTTTTTTGCTTTTTCCCCAAAAGCAATCGTTCCTCAATGGCAACAAACAGCAATACCTTCATTATTCGACACCCATTTAAAAAACAGCAGGACGAAATAATGCAGTTGTTAATTACATTAGCTGGTATCGTAGTACTGGTTCTATGCGCAGTGGCGCTTTCTGATAATAGAAAAGCGATCAATTGGAGAACCGTTGGTGGTGCTTTATTTTTACAAGCAAGCTTTGCAGCTCTTGTATTATATATCCCGATCGGTCAGAAGATGTTAGGTGCAATGAGCGATGGTGTTGCCGGCCTTCTTAGTTTTGCTGATGTTGGTATTAACTTTGTTTTTGGTGATTTATCTAATATTGAAAAAAGCGGTTTCGTTTTTGCCATTCGTGTTCTCCCTCTTGTTATCTTCATTAGTGCTTTAATCTCTCTTCTTTATTACTTTGGTATCATGCAATGGGTCATTAAAGTCCTTGGTGGTGGTATTCAAAAAGTCCTTGGCACTAGCCGCGCAGAATCATTAGTTGCTACAGGTAACATCTTCCTTTCTCAAGGTGAGTCTCCTCTTCTTATTCGTCCTTTCCTTGCAAGTATGACTCGCTCTGAACTCTTCGTAGTAATGACCTGTGGTATGGCATCGGTAGCCGGTTCTGTATTGGGTGGTTATGCAGGTTTAGGTGTTGATCTTAAATATCTTATCGCAGCAAGTTTCATGGCAGCACCGGGTGGTCTGTTAATGGCGAAAATTCTTGTACCTGAGCAAGAAACGCCACAGGAACAAACTGAAATTGAAATGGCGAAAAGTGAGCACAGCAATGCGATTGATGCATTAGCTGCGGGCGCAATGAACGGTATGAAGGTATCGGTCGCTATTGGTACTATGCTAATTGCATTCGTGAGTGTAATTGCAATGGCAAACGCAGGTCTTGAAGGTGTAGGTCACTGGTTAGCAAGCATTACAGGTGCTATTGGTCTTGATTCTGTATCACACTGGTTTGCAACGACACCACTAACAATGCAAGCAATTCTTGGTTACATTTTCTCACCATTGGCGTTCGCTGTGGGTGTGCCGGCACATGAGATGATGAAAGCAGGTACTTTCATTGGTGAAAAACTGATCCTTAACGAATTCGTTGCTTTCATGGATTTCGCTTCTGTAAAACAAGCACTTTCTGAGCACACTCAAGTAATTGTGACTTTCGCACTATGTGGTTTTGCAAATATTGGTTCAATTGCAATTCAAATCGGTTCGATTGGTGTGATGGCACCCGAGCGCCGTGGTGATGTGGCAAAACTGGGTGTTAAAGCGGTTCTAGCTGCAACACTGGCTAACCTAATGAGTGCAGCACTTGCAGGTATCTTCGTTTCACTATAAGTGAGATAAAGAAATAGCATTGATAGCCGTAGGGTTCGCTCTGCGGCTTTTTTGTATCTTACATTCGTTCTAAACTATCTTAGTGAATTATAACGGCTTATTGCGGTAGGA
>NZ_SSMG01000067.1 GCF_009873615.1 Photobacterium lucens | reverse complement strand
GACTCCGATTGAATATCGAAATCAGGCCTTACAAGCCGCTTAACCGAAATGTCCAACTTTATGGGGTCACATCATAGAATGACACGGCTTTTCTTTTATGGGAAACAGATTAGATAACCAGTTTTCCTGTTGCTAGTAGGTAAATACCGAATGCTGAAATCGTAATTAAGAAGATTACAAAGTAGATTTCTTTACCCACAAATACGGGTTTATTTTGTTCACGCTTAGCTTTAATAAAGAAGAATAAGCCAGGTAGATACAAAATAGCAGACAACAATAAATGATGTAGACCTGATGCGTAAAGTAGCCAAATACCATAAATAGTCGCAAATAGACCCACCCACATTAATGCCCCACGGTTCTTTGTTTTAATGGCGAGCTTTAAGGTATATGCCGCAACAAGGAAGTAGGGAATTAAGATCATTTCAGACGCGATGATCAAAATACTGTTATAGGTACCACCTGCAAATGTGACAGCAAATAACGAAATTTGAATACAGATTGTCGTTAGGTTTAACGCAGTGACTGCTGTTCCAGCTTCATTTTGCTTCTTATAGCTTTTGGGAAATACATTATTATTTGCGGCAAGGAATGGCGCTTCAGTGGCCAAAACTGTCCAGCTAAGGAATGCTCCACATACAGAGATCAATAAGCCACAGCCGATAAGTACTGCACCCCAAGGGCCTAAGATATGTTCTAAGACTTTTGCCATTGACGGATTTTGTAACTTCGCTAGTTCAGGCGTACTGATGACACCCATAGATAGTAGCGTTACAAAGATATAAATAACTAATGCTGTTAATAATCCTAAAATGGTTGCACGACCGATATCTTTACGATCACGAGCGCGAGAAGATACAACAACCGCACCTTCAACACCAATGAATACCCATACGGTGATCAGCATGGTGGACTTTACTTGATCAAGTAAGCCATGTGTAGGGCCAAACTCGACACCAGTAAAATCAAAAATGAAGGTATGCCATTTAAATGCAAGTAATGTGAAGAAGACGAATAAAAATAGCGGTACTAGTTTCGCAATAGTAGTGACTAAATTAATAGTTGCAGCCGTTTTAACTCCTCGTTGAATAAGGAAGTAAACAAGCCACAAAATAATAGAAGCCCCCGTAACTGATTGCCATGTATTACCTAAGCCAAATATCACGTCGTTTGGCTTATCAAAGAACATACCTAAGGTACTAAATACGATCACTAAATACGAAACGTTAGCAAGCATGGCACTTAACCAGTAACCCCATGCTGAACAGAATCCTACGTAGTCACCAAAACCTGCTTGAGCGTACCCAAATACACCACTGTTAATCTCAGGTTTTAAAATTGAAAGGTATTGAAACGATAGGGCAAGAAAAATCATGCCGATACCAGTGATCATCCACCCAATCATTACCGCAGCTGGACTTGCTACCAGTGCCATATTTTGAGGAAGGCTAAACACACCGGCACCAATCATTGAGCCGATTACGAGTGCGGTTAGCGCTCCTAATCCAAGCTTATTATCCATGTTGTAACCTAATCTTTAATTATTATATTTATAAGAT